>JBIOZO010000073.1:0-4342 GCA_044871215.1 Gaiellaceae bacterium
CGTTGACGCCGAGGTCGACCACGACGAACCCTGCGCCCTCGAGCATGATGTTGCAGAGGTTCTTGCCGATGTCGTGCACGTCGCCCTTGACCGTGCCCATCAGGAACGTGGCGACGGGCTTGGCGCCCGTCTCGGCGAGCAGCGGGCGCAGGATGTCGAGCGCGCCCTGCATCGCGCGGGCGGCGATGAGCATCTCGGGCACGAAGTAGTCGCCGCGCTCGAAGCGCGCGCCGACCTCCTCGAGCGACGGGATCAGCGCCTCGTAGAGCATCCGCTCCGGGTCGAGGTCGTCCTCGAGCCCCTCCTCCACGCCCTCGCGTACGGCCGGGGCGTTGCCCACCAGCGTCTCGTCGTAGAGAAGCTGGAGGATCTCCTCGTGCGTCATGCCGCTTGCTCTCCCTCCGTTGCGTGGCCCAGGCGCTCGCTCAACTCGCGCGCCTGGCCGACCAGGACTCCCGAGACCTCCTCGACCGCCAGGCGCTGCGTCGGCCCCGACAGGCTCAGCGCCGCGATCACGTGCCCCGCCGGCCCGAACACGGGCGTCGCCACGGCGGCGAGGCCCACCTCGAGCTCGTCGTCGGCGGTCGCGACGCCGTCACGGCGCACCGCGTCGAGCACCCGCGCCAGCTCGGCGCGGTCGGTGATCGTCTTCGGCGTGCGCCGGCGCAGCGCGCCCGGGGGCAGCTTCGCGGCGCCGTAGGCCAGGAACACCTTGCCGTTGGCGGTGCAGTGGAACTCGACGCGGCGCCCGACCCAGTGGCCGGCGCCGAGGAAGTGCCGCGCGTCGACCTGCGCGAGATGCTCGACGCCGTAGGGCGTCGGCACCGCGATGTTCACGGTCTCGCCGCTGGCCTCCGAGAGCGCCTCGAGCGCCGGCTGCGCGAGCTCGAGCAGGTTGCGCTCGACGCCGCCGCGGTGCGCGAAGCGCAGGATCGCCGGGCCGGGCTCGAGCTCACCGCGCTGGCCCGCCTGGTGCACCAGCCCGTGGCGCTCGAGCGCGCTGAGGAGCCGCGACGCGGTGCTCTTGGGAAGGTCGGTGGTCTCGGCGAGATCGCGCAGGCTCAGCGGCCCTTCGCTCTCCAGCAGCGCGGCCAGCAGCTGCGCGGCCCGGTCGACGGATTGGGTACCGGCGGCACCACTCATTCAAAACTCCTGTTCCACTTCAACTGGAACTTGTGTTCCACGACGTGTAGGATGCCGCGCGCTTCGATGTTCGTCAACACCCTTCCGCGCTACGAGATCCTCAGCGAGGACGCCATGGCGGTGCTCGACCGCGGCTGGCGCCGGCTGCTGACCGACATCGGGATCGAGTTCCTGCTCGACGAGGCCGTCGAGGTCTTCCGGGGCGCCGGCCAGCGGGTCGAGGACGGCAATCGCGTCCACCTGGACCCCGAGTTCGTCCTCGAGCAGGTCGCCAAGGCGCCGCGCGAGTTCGACGTCCAGGCGCGCAACCCGGCGCAGACGATCCACGTCGGCGGCCAGCACATGGCGTTCGCCTCCGTCTACGGCTGCCCGTTCGTGCGCGAGGGCGACGTGCGGCGCGAGGCGACGATGGACGACTTCGAGAACCTCGTGCGGCTCTCGCAGGCGTTCCCGGAGCTCGACTCCCCCGGCGGCACGATCTGCGAGCCCAACGACCGCCCGCTGGACTCCCGCCACCTCGACATGGTCTACGCGCTGCAGACCCTGTCGGACAAGCCGTACATGGGCTCGGTGACCTCGGGCCCGAACGCCGCCGACACGATCCGCATGGGCGAGATCCTGTTCGGCGGCCGCGCGGCGATCGAGGCGACGCCGGCGTCGATCTCGCTGATCAACGTGAACTCGCCGCTGCGCTACGACGATCGCATGCTCAGCGCGCTGATGGAGTACGCGCGCGCCGGCCAGGCGCTGATCATCACGCCGTTCCTGCTGATGGGCGCGATGTCGCCGGTCTCGATCCCGGCGACCCTGGTCCAGCAGATGGCCGAGGCGCTGGCCGGGATCGCGCTCGTCCAGACGATCCGCCCCGGCTCGCCCGTCGTGTTCGGCTCGTTCCTGTCGAACACCGACATGCAGTCGGGATCGCCGTCGTTCGGCACGCCGGAGTCCGCGCTCGGCCTGTACTGCACCGGCCAGATCGCGCGCTCCTTCGGGCTGCCGTGGCGCTCGGGCGGCGGCCTGAACTCCTCGCAGACCGTCGATGCGCAGGCGGCCTACGAGTCGCTGATGACCATGCTGCCGACGTTCCTGGCCGGCGCGAACTTCGTCATGCACTCCGCGGGGTGGCTCGAGGCCGGCCTCGTCTCCTGCTACGAGAAGTTCATCGTCGACGTCGAGATCCTGCGCCAGCTGCGCCACGAGTTCACGCCGCTGGAGATCGACGAGGCGTCGCTGGCGTTCGGCGCCCACGAGGAGGTCGGGCCGGGCGGGCACTTCCTCGGCGCGATGCACACGCTCGAGCGCTTCCGCGACTGCTTCTACCGCCCGCTGCTGTCGTCGACCGAGAACTTCGAGCGCTGGCAGAAGAAGGGCGGCCGCGACGCGACCGCGCGGGCGGCCGAGATCTGGCGCCAGACGCTGGAGGCCTACGAGCAGCCGCCGCTCGACGACGGCGTCCGCGCGGAGCTGGAGGAGTTCGTGGTGCGCCGCCGGCGCGAGCTGGGGGACTGAAACATGGAGCGCGTCACCGGCATCGGCGGGGTGTTCCAGCGCGCCGCCGATGCCGCAGGCCTCCGGAGCTGGTACGCCGAGCATCTCGGCCTCGAGCTCTCGGAGTGGGGCTTCGAGCCGTTCGAGTGGACGCCCGGCGGCTCCACGACCTGGGCCGTCTTCGACCATGACACCGAGTACTTCGGACGGCCGGACCAGGCGTTCATGGTCAACTTCCGCGTCGTCGACCTGGACGCGATGCTGGCTCAGCTGCGCTCGGCCGGCGTCGAGGTGATCGATGCGCTGGAGGAGTCCGAGTACGGGCGCTTCGGGTGGGCGGTCGATCCCGAAGGCACCCGGTTCGAGCTCTGGGAGCCTCCGCCGGGCCAGTAGGGGTCGCGCCCCCGGCCGGGGAGGGCCGGGGGCGCGGGAACAACGCTCAGTCGTGACCGCCGACCGTCGAGAAGTTGTAGACGGTGGAGGTGCGGTACGTCTGGCCCACGTCGAGCGTCGTGGACGGGAACTGCGGCTTGTTCGGCGAGTCGGGGAAGTGCTGGGTCTCCAGCGCCAGCCCGTCGCCCTGGCGGTACTGCCGGCCGCTCGTCCCGTAGAGCGAGCCGTCGAGGAAGTTGCCCGAGTAGAACTGCAGGCCCGGCTCGGTCGTCGAGATCGTCAGCGCGCGCCCGCTGGACGGGTCGACGAGCTTTGCCGCCTCGACGAAGTTCGTGCTCATCGGCGCCCGGTTGAGCACGAAGTTGTGGTCGTAGCCCTTCCCGCGGATCAGCTGCTCGTCGGGCAGTCGCAGCCGCTCGCCGATCGCGTGGAAGGTGCGGAAGTCGAACGGCGTGCCCGCGACCGGGGCGATGTTGCCGAGCGGGATGAGGCCCGGGTCGACCGGCGTGTAGCCGTCGGCGTTGATCCGCAGGAAGTGGTCGTTGATGTCGCCGGAGCCCTCGCCCGCGAGATTCCAGTAGGAGTGGTTGGTGAGGTTGACGACCGTCTTCTTGTCGGTCGTCGCCTTGTAGTCGAAGCGCAGGTTGTTGCGGTTGTCGAGCGTGAACAGCACCGACACCTCGAGATTGCCGGGGTAGCCGGTGGTGCAGACCGGCGCCGGGTCCAGCGACGGCGTGCAGCCCTCGCCCTCCCGGCTCAGCCGCGAGAGCTCGAGGCCCGCGCTCCGGCGGCCGGTGTCGACGATCCTCGCGTCCCACACGAACCGGTCGAAGCCGAAGAAGCCGCCGTGCAGGTGGTTGTCGCCGTTGTTGTTGTCGAGCGTGTAGGTGTTGCCGTCGAGGACGAACTGCGCGCCCCCGATGCGGTTGCCGTACCGGCCGATGATCGCGCCGAAGTAGGGGTTGCTCTTGCGGTAGGCGTCGCTCAGGTACCCGTCGAGCGTGGCGAACCCGAGCGTCACGTTCGCCTCGCGCCCCCGGCGGTCCGGGACCTCGAGCGACTGGATGATGCCGCCGAACGTGATGATCGAGACGGTCATGCCGCGCCGGTTGGAGAGCGTGTACTTGTCGACCGCCGTGCCGTTGACGGAGCCGAACGGCTCCTTGACGATCGTGACCGCGCCGCCGTGATGGCCGCGGTCCTTGTGCCGGGACTTGGCGAGGGCCGACGGCGCGAAGATCAGCGCCGCGACCAGCACGAGTAGCGCCACCCTGAAGACCGTCGAGGGGGTGCGCACCTTGGACATGGCTCCTCCTGT
>JBIOZO010000074.1:0-3075 GCA_044871215.1 Gaiellaceae bacterium
GCCTGGCGCGGGGTGAGATGCGGGTGGGGCTCGCGCGCCGGCTCCTCGTCGACGTGCACCAGCTGCCCGAAGACCCCGATGATGCGGTCGCCCGAGTAGAGCGGCACCGAGCTCACCTCGACGTTGATCCGATCGCCGTCGTCCTGGACGAGCACGACCTCCGCGTCGGTCGAATCGGCCGTTCCCGCAACCTTTTGCGCGAACACCTCCCGTGCCCGCCGCGTCTCCTCCGGCGCGCAGACCGACGTGAACTGCCGGCCCGTGACATCGCCCACCACCCGGCGCGCGGCCGGGTTCACCCAGCGAATGACGCCGCTGGTGTCAATCACGTAGGCAGGGACGTTGATCTGCTCGAGCGCCCGCTCGACGTCGACGTCCATCTGACGTAGCCGGGACATCGGCGCAACTGTCTCATCCGGGCCCGGTGCCGTCATCGTCCGAAGAGGACGACGCCTGCCGCCAGACCGAGATCGCCGTGAGCAGCGCGATCGCGAGCGGCAGGAGCCACCAGGCATCGACTCCTTCGCGGGTAAGGATCCCGACGGCGCCGAGCGTGATCGCGACGCCTGCCGCGACCGTCCAGTCGTCGCCGACGACGAAGTCCCACCAGAAGCGGCCGAACGCCACGGCATACCTCACGCGCGAGCCTCCATCGGCCTGTAGGCGAGCCGCCGGCGGCGCAGGGCGCGCACGAGCAGCCAGGAACAGGCCCCGAAGAATGCGACGAGCGCCAGCAGCGAGAGCTCGTCCCACGGCCACTCCACGCCGGCGCCCTCGGCACCCCAGAAGCAGCCGAAGCTCGTCAGCAGGAGTCCCACAGCGAACTTGATCGTGTTCTCGGGCACCTGCTCCAGCGGGCCGCGGGCGAGAACACCGGCGATCACGACGACCACCAGCGCGGCGACGGCACCCAGGACGGCGACGGCGAGGTGGCCGTGCGCGCTTCCGAAGGCAATCACGATGAAGACGACCTCGAGCCCCTCGAGCAGCACGCCCTTGAAGGCGACGGTGAACGCGTACCAGTCGAGCCCGGCGCGGCGGTCGTCGCCGGCCGCCTCGGCCTCCGCGCGCTCGCGCCGGAACGCCTCGTCCTCGTCGTGCAGTGGTTTGAACCCGCTCGAGCGCAGGATTGCCTTGCGCAGCCACTGCAGGCCGAAGACCAGCAACAGCGCGCCGACGACCAGGCGCAGCGCGTCGATGGGGATCTGCTGCAGCGCTGGCCCGAGCGCCGCCACGAGCACGGCGAGCACGACGACTGCGGCGCCCACGCCGAAGAGCGGTGAGCGCCACCCTCGCACGGTGCCGACACCGAGCACGATCGTCAGGGCCTCGACCATCTCGACCGCGCAGGCAAGGAAGGCGCCCGCCGCGATCAGCGCGGTTGCGGTGTGCATGCGCTCCGAGCGTACTCTTGCGGCAGTGCTCCAGACGAGTCCCCGCATCGGCCTCGGCACCAATCGGCTGACGCCGGAGAACGTCGCGTTCATCCGGGGGGCGGTCGGAGCCGGGCTTCGCCTGATCGACACGGCGCACACGTACCGCGGAGGCGAGAGCGAGCGGACGATCGGAGCGGCGCTCTCGCCGCTGCCCGAAGGAGTAGTCGTCGCGACCAAAGGCGGCTGGGACGGCGCAAGGCCGGAGATGCTCCGCGCCGAGCTCGAGGAGAGCCTGCGGCGGCTGCGCCTCGAGACGATCCCGCTCTACTACCTGCACCGGCCCGACCCGGCGACGCCGATCGAGGAGAGCGCCGGCGCGCTGGCGGGGCTTCAGGCGGAGGGCAAGATCCGCGACGTCGGCGTCTCGAACGTCGACCTCGACGGGCTCGAGCGCGCCCGCCAGGTCGTCACGATCGCGGCAGTGCAGAACCACTACAGCCTGGTCGAGCGCGAGTCCGACGACCTGGTCGACCACTGCGCTCGCGAGGGGATCGCCTTCGTCCCGTACTTCCCGCTTCGCCACCTCGATGACGGCGGCGCGCTCGGCGAGATCGCCGAGCGCCACGGAGCAACGACGTCCCAGGTCGCGCTCGCCTGGCTGCTGCAGCGCTCGCCGGTGATGCACCCGATCCCGGGGACGCTCTCGCTCGAGCACCTCCGGGAGAACCTCGCCGCCGAGAAGCTCGAGCTGAGCGAGGACGAGCTCGCTTTGCTCGGCGCCTAGCCGAACGTGAAGCAGTAGGCCTGCGCACCCGGGGCTTCGAAGACGACCTCGAAGGTCCGGTCGCGGATCGAGCCCGGCTCACGGATCAGCTGGTGGAGCCGCTGCTGGGAGAGCGTTCCACGGCCGTCCTCATCGACGTCGACCCCGTGCGCTTCTCCGGGCGGCTCTCCGTCCACGAGCACGTGGAACAGGACTGACTCGCCCCGCGCCGGCGGGCCCATCACGAGGTTGACGTCGCGCGCGTGGAAGCGGAACGCGAGCCTGCCGCCGGGCTCGTTTGCCGTGCTGTGCCCCGGCCCGATCGTCCAGCTTCCGCCGAGGGCCCACTCGTTGAGGTTCAACGGCTCCGGCACCACGTGCTCGTGCGGCCGGGCGTAGGCTGCGTCGCCGGCGAAGTTCTGCGCCTGCTCGTAGCCGAGGTACGTCTCCGGCGACCGGAGGTTCTCCCAGTCTGCCTGCGCCTCGAAGCCCTCGTCGACGACCGAGACGAGGCCGCCGTCGGCGCCCAGCAGCCGCTGGATCACGCGCTCGCACTCCTCGTAGCCGCCCTCGCCGAAGTGCTCGTGCTGGATCCGTCCTTCGGCGTCGGCGATGTAGACGGCCGGCCAGTAGTGGTTGTCGAACGAGCGCCAGACGCCGTAGTCGCTGTCCAGCGCGATCGGGTACTCGACCCGCATCTCCCGCGCGGCCTCGCGCACGTTGTCCACGTCGCGCTCGAACGGGAACTCCGGCGTGTGCACACCGACCACGACCAGGCCCTGGGACGCGTAGCGCTCCCACCAGGCCCGGACGTAGCCGAGCGTGCGCAGCCAGTTGATGCAGGTGTACGTCCAGAAGTCGACGACCACGACCTTCCCACGCAGGCCCGCCGGCGTGAGCGGCTCGGAGTTGAGCCAGCCGGTCGCGCCGTCGAAG
>JBIOZO010000075.1:0-2763 GCA_044871215.1 Gaiellaceae bacterium
CATGACCGCCTATCCAGAGGGCTATCTGGCCCGCGAGCTCGAGCTCTGCTACGCCAACATCTCCATGGTCACCGACCACGATGTCGGGGTCGAGGGCGCAGAGCCCGTCTCGCACGAGCAGGTCGTGACCGTTTTCAACGAGAACAACGAGCGCCTCCGCGAGCTCTTGTTCGCCGTGATTCCGAAGATCCCGCCGCAGCCGGAGGAGCATCTCTGCGCGACGGCGCTCCGCGGCGCGCGGATGTGAATCGTGAGTTCAGCTGCAAGGCCGCTCGTAACGTTTGGGCGCTAGCCGACGATCTACATCATGGGGCCCGGCCGGGGACGCAGGACTCCGGGACGTCCTTTGTCCACCCTGCGGCCAGGGCGGCCGGGCCCCGCCTAACAAGGTACGCGCTTTGTGGTCCTGCTTTCTCGGCCTAGGGCCCGGCGTTCCCGCTGCCGTTGCCTCTCCCGGCGCTGCTCCGGCCATCGCTCGCGATATCTGCTGCTTCCTGACCGTCGCTCGCATTCGCCGAGCCGGCGCCGCTGTGCCCGCCGCTTGCTGTGCCTGCTGTCGATGTTCCATGCGAGCTCTTGCCGCTGCTGGCCGCATCGGCCGTCCGCGTTCCGCCCTCGTTGGGCGTCGGCACGCTCGGTTCTCCTGCATGCGCCGATCCCGCTGATCCCTTCTGTCCCGCGTGGCTCTTGCCGTCGCTTGCCGCGGTCGATATGGCGGCGCCCTTCTCGACGCCCTCGAGATGAGTCGTCGTCGCGAGCTCGGCGATCTCGCTTCGCCCCACGAGGTCGGGCAACCCGCCCTCGGACGTGCCGCGCACGTCGGGATGGGTCCCGGAATGCTCATTCGGGCCCGGCACCGCGACGCCGATCTTGCCGAGCATTGCCGTGGCGACGTCCTGCGCGGCGCCTGGCAAGCTTCCGGCGGTCGCGAGTCCCCCCGTACAGGCAAGCGTGGCGGCCGCGAAGGCCGCGGCGAGTCGAGGGCGGGAGAGCGTGAACGGCATGAACGACCTCCTGGGCGAAGGACGACGCTTGTGGGAAGACGAGCGCACCACGGCCGCGAGAATCGTCACTACCTCTCTCTCGTGCTCGAATTCTTCGACGCCCGGCGTGGCGGACGCTGCCTCGAGCAGAGAGGCCACCCGCGCATAGCCGGGAGGAGCATCCTCGGGCGCGACGGAGCCCCCCAGGATCCGATCGGCTGTATCGAGGTCGAGTGCGACCGGATACATGTCGAAGTCCATATCGCTCCAGAAGGTCATTCTGTTACGTCAGCTTCCGTGCGCTCGCGCACGAGTTCGTCCGAAAGTGCCTTGAGAGCCCGGTGCTGAAGCACCCTGACCGCTCCCGCGCTCTTGCCGACGAGCGCAGCGACTTGCTCCGTGTCGAACCCCGCGACAATGCGCAGGAGGACGACCTCAGCCTGTGCAGCGGGGAGGCTTCCGATGCGCGCCAGAGCGGCCTCTTCGTCGCTTGCCGCCACTGCGAGAGTCTCTGGGTCTGCTCCTGCGAGGTCAGCGCTGTGGGGGAGGAGCTTCGTCGCGGCCGCGCGCCTTCGCTCCTCGCTACGGCGAAAATCGATCAGCCGGCGGCGGGCAATGGTGAACAGCCAATGTCGAAAAGCGGTCTCGTCGCCGTCGAAGCGCTGCAACCCCCGTGCGACATCGACCCAGACTTCAGAGGCGAGGTCGTCGCCGTGGGCGGGGGCCTGTGCGCGGAGAAAGCGCAAGACGCTCGGTTGCAGCGCTCGGTAGAGCTCCGCGATCGCCCACTCGGCGCCGCTCTTCGCCGCGTCGAGGACATCTCGAAATTGTTCTTCGAGCAAGGCACTGGAGAGTAGCGGCGCGTTGAAAGGCAGGGAGTTCGGTGGTCAAGCCGCCACGATGGGAAGCAACGATGGGCCTTCGCGCGCCACCGGCGGACTGATTCGTGGAGGTTGTGATAGTAATTCCGCCGCCGGATCCGGCATCAGTGGCCGGATCTGCGCAGTTCAGGCCTCGACTTCGTGACTGACTTCTTCCAGAACCACAGCGTCCTGTTCGCCCTGCTCTGCGCCGGCGTCGGCATCGGCTGGGGGGCGGCGCTCACGTTTCGCATCCTCAAGCTTCCGGCGGGCACCGAGCGCATGCAGGAGATCGCGCGAGCGGTCCAGGAGGGTGCTTCCGCGTACCTTCGCCGCCAGTACCTGACGATCGCAGGCGTCGCCGCGGTCATCTTCATCGGCATCGGGCTCTGGAACGACCTCGGCTGGTACACGGCGTTCGGCTTCCTGATCGGCGCGGTGCTCTCCGCCGCCGCCGGCTTCATCGGCATGAACGTCGCCGTGCGGGCCAACGTTCGCACCGCGGAGGCTGCGCGGGGCGGCGTCAAGCCCGCGCTCCAGGTTGCCTTCGGCGCCGGCTCCGTGACCGGGCTCCTCGTCGTCGGGCTCGGCCTGCTCGGCGTCGCGGCCTACTACGGCATCCTCACCGCCTGGTTCGACCAGGCGCCCGACGAGGCGACGAAGAACCTCATCGGGCTCGCCTTCGGCGGCTCGCTCATCTCCGTCTTCGCGCGACTCGGCGGCGGCATCTACACGAAGGCCGCCGACGTGGGCGCCGACCTCGTGGGCAAGGTCGAGGCGGGCATCCCGGAGGACGACCCGCGCAACCCCGCCGTGATCGCGGACAACGTCGGCGACAACGTCGGCGATTGCGCCGGCATGGCGGCCGACCTCTTCGAGACCTACGCGGTGACGGCGGTCGCGGTCATGTTCCTCGGCGC
>JBIOZO010000076.1:0-16998 GCA_044871215.1 Gaiellaceae bacterium
TCAACGTCGAGGTGAGCTCGGTGCCGCTCTACTCGGGCGACCGCATCATCGGGGTCTTCGGGCAGCTGGTGCACGTCGACGAGGAGCCGGCGCGCGAGCCCCACCCGCATCTCACCCCGCGCCAGGCCGAGGTGCTCAAGCTGCTCGAGCGTGGACATTCGACGACCCAGATCTCCAACGAGCTCCACCTCAGCACGGAGACCGTCCGCAACCACATCCGCCATCTCTTCCGGGCGCTAGGCGTCCACTCGCGCATCGAGGCCGTCGCCGTCGCCCGGCACGGCGAGCTCGCGGTCAACTAGTTCGCTAGTGGCGGAACCCCGCAGCGGTGGACTCGTCGTGAACGGGCGCCGGCTGGCCCTCGAGGCGGGTCAGCTGCCGCCTGAGGTCGGCGAGCAGCAGGTCCGCCATGTCGTGGGTGAACCCGCGGCGCACGACGACGCGCAGCGCCGCCAGATCCTCGCGGTTCTTCGGGAAGGTGTACGCCGGAACCTGCCAGCCGCGCTCGCGTAGTGCGTTCGAGACGTCGAAGACCGTGAAGTTCTCGACGTCGTCCTTCAGCCTGAAGGCGAAGACCGGCAGCTCGTCGCCGCGCGTGATCAGCTCGAACGGGCCGAGCTCCTCGATCTTCCCGGCGAGCCCGGTCGCAACCTCGCGGGCGTAGCCCTGCACGTTCCGGAAGCCCTCGAAGCCGAGCCGGAGGAAGTTGTAGTACTGGGCGACCACCTGCGCTCCCGGCCGCGAGAAGTTGAGCGCGAAGGTCGGCATGTTGTCGCCGAGGTAATTGACCCAGAAGATCAGGTCCTCGGGCAGCGCCGCGCTATCGCGCCAGACAACCCAGCCGACGCCCGGGTAGACGGGGCCGTACTTGTGGCCTGACGCGTTGATCGAGGCGACGCGCGGCAGCTGGAAGTCCCAGGCCAGGTCCTCGTCGACGAACGGCGCGACGAACGCGCCCGACGCGCCGTCGACGTGGACCGGGATGTCGAGCCCGGTCTCGGCCTGGAGCTGGTCGAGTGCCTGGCAGATCTCCTCGACGGGCTCGTAGGAGCCGTCGAAGGTCGAGCCGAGGATCGCGACGACGCCGATCGTGTTCTCGTCGCAGAGCTTCACCGCCTCTTCTGCCGACATGTGGAAGCGCTCGCCCTCCATCGGCACGAGGCGCATCTCGACGTCCCAGTAGTTCGCGAGCTTCTCCCAGCAGACCTGTACGTTGATGCCCATCACGAGATTCGGCCGGTCGGTCGGCTTGCCCTCGGCCCGCCGCCGCTCCATCCACCGGCGCTTCAAGGCGAGCCCGCCCAGCATCGCGGCCTCGCTCGAGCCGGTGGTCGAGCAGCCGGTCGCCTCGCCGGCCTCCGGCGCGTGCCAGAGCCGGCTGAGCATCTTCACGCAGCGCGCCTCGATCTCGGCGGTCTGCGGGTACTCGTCCTTGTCGATCATGTTCTTGTCGAAGCACTCGGTCATCAGCTGCTGCGCCTGCGGCTCCATCCAGGTGGTCACAAAGGTTGCGACGTTCAGCCGCGCGTTGCCGTCGAGCATCAGCTCGTCGTGGATGATCTGGTACGCGACGTCGGGCGCGAGCTCGCCGTCCGGGATCGCGTCTCGTGGGATCGTCGTGCCCTCGAGCCCGAACAGCGGCTGCACCGCTAGCTCCTGGTTCCGGTGGTTCGTCTGTGAGTGGGTGAGGCTCATCCCGTCCTTTCGTCGCGTGAGAGCAGGCTCGCCCACGAGTCAAAGCTCGGCGTCACCCGAATCGAACGATCCCGGTGGCTCGGTGCGCTGAGATCCTTTGCGGGTGTTCTTCCGCCTGAGCACCTGGGAGCTGTGGTTGATCGTCGCGGCGATCGTCCTCGGCTTCGTGGCCCTGGGCTACCTGACCGGCCGCTTCCTGCGCCTGCGCGACGAGACGTTGCGTGAGCCGGTCGGAATCGTGCAAGGCGCGTTCTTCGCGTTAGTTGGGCTCATCCTCGCCTTCGGGCTGACGCTGGCGATCGGCCGGTATGACACCCGCCGGGCCGCGGTCGTCGACGATGCCAACACGATCGGCACGACCTACCTGCGCGCCCAGACTCTGGCCGAGCCCATGCGCAGCGACTCGCTGCGGCTGCTGAGGGAGTACACGGATGCCAGCCTCGCGCTCTCGAAAGCCGTGCCTACCACCGACGGGTTCTCCCGCGCGGTCGCCCGGGAGGACGCGATCCAGCGCCGGCTCTGGAGCCTCGCCGGAGACGCTCTCGCGGGCGCGCCGCGGGACAGCGCGCCGCGGCTCTACGTCGAGACCCTCAACGCGATGATCGATCAGCAAACCGTGCGCGTCGCGGCGCTGAACAACCGCATCCCGAGTGCCGTGCTGGCGCTCGAGGTGCTGGGGGCCGCGTTCGCCTTCGGCCTGCTCGCGCTGTACACGGCGATGCACGGCCGCGGCGCCACCACCGTCGTGCTTGCCGGTGCGCTCGTGACCGTGCTGCTGTTGATCATCTTCGACCTCGACCGGCCCACCCGGGGGCTGATTCGCATCCCCGACACGCCGCTGATCGCGCTACGCACCTCGATGACCTTGCCGCCCGCGGCACAGGCGCCGCCGGGATGAACTTCTTCTGGGCGGCGCTGGTCGTCGTGACGGTGGGCGTCGTCGCGGTCGGCGCCATGATGCTGGTCCGCCGTCGCGCTCCCGAAGGCAGCTACTTCGAGGACGGCGACCGCGCCGCCGGTGTGTTCGGCGTTCTCGCGACCGGCTTCGCGGTGCTGCTCGGCTTCGTCGTCTTCCTCGCGTTCGAGAGCTACGACACCTCCCGGAGCGGCGCAGAGGACGAGGCTCAGATCGTCCTCGAGCAGTTCGAGACGGCCCAGCTGATGCCCGCCGCCGTTCGCGGGCCCTTCTCCGGCCAGCTGGTCTGCTACTCGCGGTCGGTCGTGCATCAGGAGTGGCCGCGGATGGAGTCGGGCACGCTGACGGACGCCTACAACGCCTGGGGCGTCGCCATGTTTCGAACGCTGAAGACCGTCGAACCGCGCTCCGCATCGGAACAGGCGGCCTACGCGAAGTGGCTCGACCAGCGCACCGACCGCGAGGCCGCGCGGGCCGACCGCACACACGGCGCCGAAGGCGTGATCCCGAAGCCGCTCTGGATCGTACTGTTCCTGAGCGCCGCGATCATCGGCATCTTCATGCTCTTCTTCGCCGACCGCGGCGAGCACGCGGTCGTGCAGGCGACGATGATGGGGAGCGTCGCGGTCGTGATCACCTCGACGCTGTTGCTGCTCTGGTTCCTCGACAACCCGTACCACTCCGGCACGGGAGGCTTGAGACCCTTCGCGATGGAACGCACCGCCGCGCGGCTCAAGAGCGACACGGGCATCGCCGGCGTTCGCTTCCGGATCCCGTGCGACGAGCGCGGCGAACCGCTACGGGGCTGAGCCCGCCGGCCGCGTGGGCTGAGACGTCTCCTCGACGAGGTTGCGCTGCACCAGCGTGAAGAGCAGCCCGATCGACGGCAGCACGAGCACGACGGCAACGCCGAAGACGATCAGCACCGTGACGAGCGTCGTGTGCGGAGCCGCCGCGTCCGACACGGTCAGCCCCGGCGGCAGCAGGAAGGGGTGTTGGGCGACGGCCCAGCCCCAGATCACGGCTGCGACCGCGCCGGTGGCCAGCACGCGGGCTCCCCGCTGCGTGCCGCGCCGCAACAGCACGAGCACTCCGATCCCGCAGACGACCGAGAGGACCACCAGGGCCAGGCCGTCGCTCTTGAGGCCGTCGAAGACGATCCGTGCATCTCGGTGCAGCACCACCAGCGCGACGGCCGCGAGGGCGCCGGTGGCGAGGGCGGCAATGAGCGCCCGCTGGCTGAAGTAGCGCTCGAGGTCGGGCGTCCCCGCCCGGCGCGCGTCGCTGACGAGGAACACGCTCGACAGATAGGCGCCTGTCGCCACGAAGAGCGCGCCGGTCACGAGCGAGAGCAGGTTGACCCAGCTCGAGACGGCATCGCCCGCGGCGTTGCCGACCGGAACGCGGCCGCCCGCGATCGCGCCGACCACGGTCCCCAGGAAGAACGGCGTCAGGATGGACGAGGCGCCGAAGACGGTCGTGGCCAGCGCCCGCCCGCGCTCGCTGCGCGCGGTGTGCTGGAAGGCGAAGCCGGCGCCGCGTAGGACGATTCCGAACGCGGCCAGGCTGAGCGGGATGAAGAGGGTCGAGAAGATCGACTCGAAGGCGGACGAGAAGCCTGTCCAGAGCACGACCAGGACGAAGATCAGCCAGACGTGGTTCGCCTCCCACACGGGCCCGATCGCCCAGTCGATGAGCGCGCGTGGTCGCCGGCCCCGTTCCCCCCCGCCGGCGAGCAGGCTCCAGAAGCCGGCCCCGAAGTCGGCGCCCCCGAAGACCGCGTACATCGTCACCCCGACAACCAGCACGACCGCTACGGCGTTCGCGAGCGTCACTGCGCGCTTCCCGTCGCGAGGGGAGGCGCCGTGTCCGGGCCGTACGGCACCTCGTCCTCGCGGCCGTCCTCCTCGCGCCAGCGCCGCGACATCGCCCGCAGCGTGACGATCAAGATCGTGCCGAGCACCGCGTAGATCGCGAGGACGAGCGAGAACGTCACCCAGATGCCGTCCGCCTGGGTGACCGCGTCGGAAGTGCGCATGACGCCGTTCACGATCCACGGCTGGCGGCCGACCTCGGTGACGATCCAGCCACACTCCAGCGCGACGATCGCCGCGACCCCCGAGAGCGCACACGCGCGCAGGAACCACTTCGTCCGCGGAATGTCGCGCCGCCTCCACCAGACGAACCCGAACCAGGCGCCGAGACCGATCAGCACGGTGCAGATCCCGACCATCGTGTCGAAGCACCAGTGCAGCATCGTGTTCGCCGGCGGCCGGTCGGCGGCCGGCACGGAGTCCAGCCCGATGACCTGCGTGCTCCTGCTCCAGCCGACGAGGAACGAGTCGAAGCCGGGAATACCGATCCCGCCCTTGACGCCGTCGGATGTGCAGCGGCCGTAGATGTACTCCGTCACGTCGGTCGAGGTTTTCTGCACGCACTCCATCGCGGCAAACTTGATCGGCTGATCCTTCGCGATTGCCCGCGCGGCACTGTCGCCCACCGCGAACTGGATCGGCGTCGCAATCGAGGCGACCGTCAGCGGGATCAGCAGGCCGAGGCGGTGAATGCGGTCGCGTCGGCCCCGCAGCATCCCGACCGCGTAGATGGAGGCGACGAGGAAACCCGTCACGAGGTAGGCGGCGAGGATCATGTGCGGCACCTCGTAGGGCACGGCCGGGTTGAAGATCACCTTCCACGGGTCGACAGAGGTCACCTTGCCGTTGGCCGGCGAGAAGCCCTGCGGCTGGTTCATCCAGGAGTTGACCGCGACGACCGAGAACGCGCCGCCGAGCCCCGCGATCACAACCGGCACGCCTGCCCAGAAGTGCGCCCACGGCGAGAGGTAGCGCCAGCCGAAGATGTAGATCGCGATGAAGATCGCCTCGAGGAAGAAGAACACACCCTCGATCGCGAAGAGCACGCCGAAGACCTGGCCGAAGCGCCCGGTGAACGCCGGCCAGAGCAGTCCGAACTCGAACGAGAGCACGGTGCCCGTGACGGCGCCGACGGCGAAGGTGACCGCCACCGCCTTCGACCAGCGCCGGGCGAGCTTCAGCGCGTCCTCGTCGTCGTGCCGGAGCCCTCGGTAGTTGGCGATCAGCATCAGCGCCGGAAGAGCGACGCCCAGCGACGCCAGGATGATGTGGAAGCCGAGCGTGAACGCCATCTGGCTGCGCGCGGCCGTGAGGTTGGAGGCGAGAGTCAGCACGACTGCTTCACGAGTCGGCTCCGAGGAAGGCGGCTAGCCGCAGCGGCGACACTGGCGGCGTGCGCCGAGGTGGCGGCCACACGACGCGCAGCGCCCGCGCTCGCGCCGGGGCAGCAGGCGCCGCTCGCGCAGTGCCATCCGGCACATGACGAGACCCGCGCCGAGCGTCACGAGCAGCGTGACGAGGTGCGGGCTCGAGCTCGTCATGTCACCGAGGTCGGCGCCCCGTACTCGGCCGGCGGCGTCCGGGCCAGCACCTCGATCGCCAGCAGGAGCACGATCGCGATCACGACGAGCACGATCAGAACGGTGAGCGAAGGCGCGTTCCAGAGCAGCAAGATCGCGAGCGGGACGATGATCGCGCCCGCCCGCAGAGCCGTCTTGTTGCCCGCGACCCAGCGGCCGAGCGCCGAGTCGCCGCTGCGCTCGCCGAGCGACCCGAACCAGCCCCGGATCGCGACCGCGCGCCTCGACGGCCCGCTCAGGTAGGCGCCCGCGGCGACCAGCAACGCGACCGCGGCGACGATGCGCAGGCCCAAACGGAGGTAGTGCACGGTGATGTCGTAGAACGCCGCGGCGGCGTCGCGCGGCAGGTTCGGGCCGGCGATCTGGTCGAGGTAGATCGCGCGTCCGATCACGAGCAGCGCGCCGAGAACGGCCATCGACAACGCGATTCCGAGCGGCGCCTGCAAGAGTGTCCGCCGCCGGCGTTCCGAGATCCCGATCGCCGCCGCGATCAGCGCGAGGACGATCAGCGGCAGCGCGATCGCGAGCGCCTTCAAGAGCCGCACGCCCTTCTGCCCATTCTCGAGCTGCTTCGAGTCGAGAATGACGAAGTTGGTCGGGATCACGGATGGGTCGACGCGTTTGAAGACGTCGATGCCTCGCTCGTGCAGGCGATCCTGCACCCGGGCGAGCACCGGCGCGAGATCGATCGCCACCTGGCCGTCCCTGGTCTGGACCAGCCTCCCACCCTTGCCCGTCAGCACCTTGACGAGCTGCTTGTGAGCCCGCCTGTTGAGCTCGACCCAGAGGCGCTGGAAGGCATCTGAGGCAAGGAAGCCCTGCGTGGCACTCTGGACGTAGTTGTGCAGCCCGTTGGCGATCGCCGGGGCGAAGGGCTTCGCGCGTTCCGGCAGCACCTCGCGTGCGCGCGCGGCGACGTCGACGTTGGCAAACAGCGTGCGGGTCACGTTCTCCGCGATCACGCGCTGAATCCGCGGGTCGGAGGCGAGCGGCTTGACCGTCCGCACGTAGCGGTCGGTCTTCGTCACCTGGTTGTTGATCCAGATCGCGGTGCCGGCGATCGGGGCGAGCACGCACGCGATCACGAGCAGCGTGACCACGAGCTTGCCGTGCCGGTAGCCCTTGGCCTTGGCCTCCGAGGTCACCGGGCCAGCAAAACGCGATTCGGGGCCGGCGACATCGCCCCGAAGGGATGAAAGGCCGCTAGGCCGAAGCCGGGATCTGCACGTGGACGCGAGTCCCGGCGCCGGGCTCGCTGACCAGCTGCATCGAGCCGCCGTTGGCTTCCGCGCGGTCCCGCAGCCCCTCGAGGCCCGAGCCTGGCCACTCGACGGCGCCGCCGACGCCGTCGTCGACGATCGCGAGCCGCAGCGTGCCGCGGGAGACCACGGCGCGAACCTCGATCAGCGAGGCCTCCGAGTGCTTCTGCGCGTTGGCGATCGCCTCGGCGACAACGTAGTAGGCGACGGTCTCGGTCGTGGAGTCGAGGCGTTCCGACGGGAGCTCGAGCAAGGTGACGGGGATGCTGGACCGGCGGGCGAGGCTTCTCACCGCCTCCGCGAGCCCGAAGTCGACGAGCACCGCGGGATGAATCCCGTGCGCGAGCTCGCGCAACTCGTCGATCGCCAGCTGGAGCTCACTTTCTGCCTCCTCGAGCACCTGTGCCGCGTGCTCGGGCTCACGCCGGGCGACCTCGGCCGAGTCGTGCAGCCGCTGCGCCAGCCAGGTCAGCCGCAGCTGGGCGCCGTCGTGGAGGTCGCGCTCGATTTGCCGACGGGCGTTGTCCGAAGCCGAGATCAGTCGCAAGCGCGATGCGCCGAGCCGCATGGCGAAACGCTCGCGCTCGCTGACCGCCGCCGCGAGGCTCAGGGTGGTCAGCACCGCCACCGCGATGAAGAGCTGGGTCGTGAGCACGCTGCGCGTGATCGAGTTGAAGTGGAAGGGGCCTCCGTAGTGCGTCACGTTCCAGACCGTGAAGATGGCGGTGATCGCAACCGCAAGGGTGGCGCCGCGCTGTCCGAAGCGGAGCGCCGCCCAGATCAGCATCGGAAACACGAGGTACGCGATCGGGGTCGAGCTGCGGGTCGCGACCTCGGCCAGCGCCACGACCCCGAACAGGAGCGCGCCGGCCTCCAGCCAGCGGCCTCGAGCCCAGTCCTTCGGCAGCGGCGCGTACCACGCCAGCGCGAGCGGCACGAGGAGCAGCGCCCCCGAGGCGTCCCCGAGCCACCAGGTACGCGAGACAGTAGGCAGCTGGGCGAGGTCGACCACACCACCCGCGAGCAGCGATAGCGGGCCGATGATCGCGCTTACGGCAGCCCCCGCGGCGATCGAGAGCGCAAGCACCCCCACGCCTCGGACGCTGGCGAGCGGCGAGCCGTGCCGGACCAGGCGCCGCATCAGGATTGTCGCGATCACCACCTCGAGCACGTTCCCGAAGGTCTGCCCCAGCGCCGACCCCAGCGGGATCAGCGAGTAGTCGTTCGCGAAGATGTCGCCGATCAAGATTCCCGGCCAGTACGCGACGCCGCCGAGGTAGAGGAAGGAGACGCCGATGCCCATCGGCAGCCAGACGATCGCCGCGACCGAGCTCGAGAACTCGAGCAGGTAGCCGATCTTTGCGCCGGCGTAGTAGAGGCCCGCCAGCCCGACCACGCCGAGCGCGTAACGGCCGGGTGAGTGCGGCAGCCGCTCGAGCCAGGGTCGGTCGACGGAGTCGCGGTAGATGAGCTCGGACATCAGCCCGCCTCGCCGGCCAGGTAGCGCAGGGTCGCCTTCACCCGCCGGTTGACGTCGCCGTCGGCAGCGAGGCCGAGCTTGGCGAAGATGGTGTTGATGTGCCGCTCGACAGCGCGTCGCGTGATCTCGAGCGTCTCGGCGATCCCGGTGTTGCTGCGGCCCTCGGCGATCAGCGCAAGGATCTCGCGCTCTCGGTCGGTTAGCTTTTCGATCCCGGGGTCGTTCAGGCGCGCCGAGACGAGCCGGTCGACGATCCGGGGGTCGACCAGCGAGCGACCGGCGGCGACCTCGCGCAGCGCCCGCTCGAGCTCGTTCTTGTCCTTGACGCGCTCCTTGAGCAGGTACGCGCGCTGGCTCGAGCCGGCCTCGAAGAGGCTCAGCGCGTAGGCGGGCTCGGCGTGCTGGCTGAGGACGACCACGCCGACCTGGGGCTGGGACTGCCGCAGCTCGCCGGCGAAGCGGATGCCCTCGTCGGTGTTCGTGGGAGGCATGCGGATGTCGGTCAGCACGACGTCGGGCCTCGCCTTGTCGACGGTCGCGCGCAGCTCGTCCAGGTCGCCGCACGAGCCCACCAGCTCGACGTCGTGAATCGACTCGAGCACGTGCGTGACGCCCTCCCGCGCGAGGAAGCTGTCCTCGGCGAGGACGACGCGGATCACGGACGCGCCGCTTCGTCCGCGCCGCGCCCGCCCCTTGCGCCGCCCCGCCCGGTGCGGTTGCGGCAGCTCTTCATCTTCCCGCCGCGAGTATCGCACAAAGAGCGTCGTTGGCTTACTTGCAAATCGTGGTGATTTCCACGGTATTTGCCGTCCACGGGGATCCGCGGATCCCCGGATGGCGATGTCCCGCGTCCGCGGCCCATACTGGCGCGCAGGGGATTCCGGAATCCCCAGGAGGGCGACCCCGAATGCCGTTCGACCGCCGCACGGCCCCAGATTCGCGATGATCGAGCTGACGAGCGTCCCCGCGCCCGCGGACCCGCGCAGCGCCAGCCTGCGCAAGGCCGGCGCGAAGGCCGTGCTGATCGGGCCGGCGAACTCGCCGCTCCCCTTCGAGACGCCTGACTCGAAGACTCGAGTTCCGGCGCCACCGGTCGGGTCGATCTCGCGGACTGCGCTCGTCAACCGCCTGCGGGCCGCAGGCACGTTCCCGCTGGTGCTGGCGGTGGCGCCGGCCGGCTACGGAAAGACGACGCTGCTCTCGCAATGGGCGGCGAAAGATGTGCGCCCGTTCGCGTGGGTCTCGGTCGACGAGGGCGACGACGACCCGGCCTCGCTGCTTCGGCTTCTGGCCGCGGCGCTCGACCGGGTCGAGCCCCTGCCGCAGTCGGCACTCGAGCCGCTGGCTGCCGACCGTCGGTTCGCGCCGGCCAAGGCCCTGCAGCGCCTCGGCGCCGCGCTTGTCTCGCGCCGCTCGCCGTTCGTGCTCGTCCTCGACGGCGCGGACGCCCTCACTCACCATTCGATCGCGCTCGTCGAGACGCTCGTCGGACAGGCTCCCGCGGGGTCGATGGTCGTGCTCTCGAGCCGGGTGTCCCCCGACCTGCCGGTGGCGGCGCTCCGCGCGCGCGGGCCGCTCCTCGAACTGGGGGCGTACGAGCTCGCGCTGAGCCGGCGTGAGACCGAGATGCTGCTGCGGGCCGCCGGTCTCGAGGCCGAGGACGAGGAAATCAACGAGCTGGTCGAGCGCACGGAGGGCTGGCCGGCCGGCGTCTACCTCGCGGCGCTCGCGGCGCGCGCCGAGCGCGAGGACGGCGCGGCCGACGGCGTGCTCTCGGTCAGTGGCACCGACCGCTACATCGCCGACTACATCCGCTCCGAGTACCTCTCGGGACTCGACCAGGAGCGGCTTACGTTCCTCCGCCGCACGTCGGTGCTCGAGACGCTCAGCGGCCCCCTCTGTGACGCGGTGCTCGAACGGAAAGGGTCTGCTCTGGAGCTGGCGTCCCTCGAGCAGGCGAACCTGTTCCTGGTCGCGCTCGACCGCCAGAGAACGTCGTTCCGGTACCACCGACTCTTCCGCGAGCTGCTGCTCCAGGAGCTCCACGACCGCGAGCCCGAGCAGGTGCCGCTGCTGAATCAGCGTGCCGCCGACTGGTTCAACGAGCAGGGAGACGCCGAGTCGACCTTCGTCTACTCACACGCGGCCGGCAACCAGGACGACGCCGCAGGCATCCTGGGGGCGATCGCGATGCCCGTCGCGGCAGCGGGGCGGGTCGCCGCGGTCGAGTCGTGGCTCGAGCGCTTCGACGACGACGCGCTGCGCCGCTTTCCTGCGGTTGCTGTCGAGGGCGCCCGAATCCACGCGCTCCGCGGCCGCGCGGACCAGGCCGACGCGTCGCTGGCTGCCGCAGAGGACGGCGCCGCGGCGGAGGAGACGAGGGCCTGCATCGACGTCGTTCGCGCCGCCACGTGCGTCGACGGCCCAGAGCGCATGCTCGCGCGCTCGACGTCGGCGCTCGCCGCGCTCGCGCCCGACCATCCATGGCATCCCTGGGCGCTCGTCGTCAGCGGGACCGCGCACGTGCTCGTCGGGGAGCGCGAGGAGGCCGATGAGGCGTTCGCCGCAGCCGTCGCAGTCGCGGGCCAGCCGGACATCCGCGCGCTGGCCCTCAGCGAGCGGTCGCTGCTCGCCGCGGGCCAGGACGACGACCTCGCGGAGGCGTTGGCCCTCGAGGCACGCAGCCTCGTCGAAGAGGGCCAGCTCGATGGGTACGCGACCTCTGCGCTCGACCTTGCCGCCACCGCTCGCGCGCTGCTGCGCCACGGCCAGTGGGACGAGGCGCGCAGGCAACTAACGGTCGCGAAGCGGCTGGCGGCGAGCCTGACTCATGCGATTCCCTGGCTCGCGGTGCAGGTCCGCCTCGAGCTCGGCCACGCGCACGTGACGCTGCGTGACCGCAGCGGCGCCAGGGCCCTCCTCGACGAGGCGAAGGAGATCCTTGCGCTGCGGCCGGCTCTCGGGGTACTGGCCGATCAGCTCGCCGAGCTCGAGCGGGAGATCGACGCGATGCCGGAGGCGACAGACGGGGGCAGCTCGGGGCTCACACCCGCCGAGCTGCGGCTCTTGCCACTACTCTCGACCCACCTCTCGTTCCGCGAGATCGGCGAGCGGCTGTTCGTCTCGCGGAACACGATCAAGACGCAGGCGATCTCCGTCTACCGCAAGCTCGGGGTCTCCAGCCGCAGCGACGCGATCGCGCGGGCGGCCGAGCTCGGCCTGGTCGAGGTGGCTCTCGGCGGCACGTCGGACTCCCGGGCCGACGCGCAATCCGCGGCTTCCTAGGCGGTTACGCCTCCTGCCGCAGGCGCTCGTACTCCTTGGCGTGCCTGCGGTCGTAGATCCAGCCCCACAGCAGCACGAGCGCGCAGAAGAAGATGATCGCGCCGAGCCCGCCCCAGCGGTACCAGGCGGCGTCAACCAACAAGAACAGCAACAGGGCGGCAATCCCGCCGGCGAGCACGATGCCCATCAACTTGAACCAAAACCCTGCTCCCAGGCCTTCGTCTTCCACGGTTTGCTCCTTTGCTAGATCGTCATGAGCCTCGCGATGCGTCTCGAGGGCGACATCGTCCCAACCGGGTGATTCTCTCAGGCGGGGTCGGCGACGGCGACCCCACCGTCCTCGGCCTTTGCGGCGGCCACCCGGGCCCGCGCGAGGTCACGGCTGATGTGCACTGCGGCCGACGCGAGCGGCGCCGCCAGCACCAGGCCGATCATCCCGAAGAGGCAGCCGGCGCCGATCGTCAACACGAGCACCGCGAGCGGGTGCAGATCGAGCGCCGCGCCCATCGCGAACGGCTGAACGATGTTCTGCAGCAGCCCGTTGGCGAGGATCACGATCAGCAGCATCACGAGGGCGGTCGTCGTGCCGTTGGCGCCCAGGGCGATGATCACCGCGAACGCCCCCGCCACGAACGCGCCGATGAACGGCACGTAGGCGGTGACGAAGGTGACCACGCCGATCGTCCCCGCGAGCGGCACGTCGAGCAGCAGCGCCGCCAGCCCCACCACGATGCCGTTGAAGGCGGCCACCAGCGTCACGCCGCGGAAGTAGCCGCGCAACGAGCGGATCACGCCGCCCGTGATCAGCGTCGCGACCGGTGGGGGCACGCCCAGGTGACGATCGACCCAGCGTCGCATCGTCGGGCCGTCCTTGAGCAGGAAGAACAGGCTCAGCGCCGTGAACGAGAGTGCGAAGGCGAGCGAGGTCAGCCCCTGGATGCCGCTGATGACACCTTTCACCAGCGTCGAGATGATCTGCGGGACATCGTGCTTCGTCTGCGCGTTCGCGCTCTGCGAGCCGGACTCGTCGACCCCGAGGCCGTTCAGCCAGCTCTCGATCCGGTCCGAGCCCGCCGACGCGTGGTGCGAGATCGAGGCTCGCTGCGAGGTGATCCCGCCGATCACGATCACCGCGACGGCCGCGGCGATCGCGACGATCGCAAGCAGCACGAGGGCGGCGGCCGCCGCGCGAGGCATGTGGCGGGCCAGCCAACTGACGATGGGACCGGTCACCGTGGCCACGATCGTCCCGGCCACCACCGGCCCGACGATCGTGTTCGTCGTGCCCAGCAGCCAGCCGAGTATCCCCAGCAGGAGCAGAACGCCGATCAGCAGCCACGCCATGCGCCCGAGATCGCGAAGCCATCGTGGCGGCGCGAAGATCGACGCCAGCTCACCGGCCTCGGCCGGGCCGAGCTCGAACCGCGGCGGCGTCGGCGCGGGCTTCTTGCGCAGGCGATTGGGGACGTGCACGGGTACCGGTGATGTTCTCGCACGGCCCGGCCGGAGCATCACCCGGACGGGGTGATGTCCCCGGCCGGAACGGCATTTCACCCACTCGGCATGAGGACGCCCCTCCCCTTGCGCGAGAGACTGCGCGGCGGAAGGACGTGAGCGGGATCTCCGACCCCCAAGTCGAGCGGATCGACGCGCTGTTCGTGCAGAGCGCGACGGCGTTCTCCAGCGCGCCCGGGTCGATCACGCTCCACGGGCTCGCCGACTCGACGGTCTACTTCGCAGATCGTCCGAGGCGCGAGATCGGCCACATCGCCTCGCGACGGTTCGTCGAGCTCTGGAAGGAGGGCGCGAGCAACTTCTCGGTCGACCCGCCGAACGCCGTGCTCTCGTTCCTCGACGAGGACGGCGAAGCGCCGCCCGACGCCGTCGTCCTGCTGGGCCAGCCGCGCCTCGAGGGAGACGCGCTCTCCTACAGCGTGGAGATCCTCGACGGCACGCTGCCCGCGCGCTGCGGGCCGTGCTCGCTCTTCATCGACGTCTTCGGCCGGCCGCTGATCCCGATCGCCACGCCGGGATCACAGGCCGGCAAGGTCGCCTAGCCGCCTCCGGGCTCGAGCGAGACGTGGCGGCGATGCCGCCGCCAGGTCGCCGCAGCGGCCGCACCGAGCACGAGGGTCGGCACGATCGTCAGGAAGCGGTAGACGAGCACCGCGGCGACGACGCCGGCGCGGTTGCCGCCGAACCCCACCAGCACGGTTGTCAGGCCAAGCTCGACGAGGCCGAGGCCGCCCGGCGTGATCGGAATCGAGCCGAGCACGCGGGCCAGCGACCAGCCGGCGAACGCCTCGATGACGGTCACTTCGCCCGCGTCCACGCCGAGCGCGCGCAGGCATGCGAGGAGGACCAGGAAGACGGTGAGCTGTCCGGCGATCGTCGCGAGCGTGAGGACGTGCCAGCGCCGGCGCAGGAGCCCAATCGCCCGGCCGCGGAAGCGCGCCAAGCTCTCGCCGTCCCAGCCCACGGGGCCGCGGCGGACGATCCGCAGCGCCCAGTTGACGGTCCGGGCCGCAAGGTCGCCGACCCGCCGCGCCATTCCTGCGCTCGACAGCGCGAGCGCGAAGCCTCCGGCGACCACGACGAAGACGGCCAGCCCGATGGTGGCGATCGACTGGAGCGCGGTCCGGTCCCCGTGGGTCAGCGTCAGCAGCGCGAGCGCGACGGTCGGGAAACCGAGGATCGCGAGCTGATTCCAGATCCCCGTCAGCGTCACCGCTAGGGCGACCTCGTCGGCGCGGAAGCCCCAGGCGAAGAGCATCGCCGCCGAGATGCCGATCCCGACCGCCGGACCGCCTGGCGCGAGGTAGGTCGATGCCGTCGAAGCCTGCGTCACCGTCTCCGCCGACCAGAAGCCGAGTCCGGGGAGCGCCGCCATCCAGGGCGGCGCGAACGTGATCATGTTGAGCACGACCGAGCCGATCAGGATCAGGATCCATTCCCACGACAGCGTCTTGACCTGCGCCCAGACCTCGCCGTAGTTGGCGAACTGCGGCAGGACGAAGACGTACGTGCCGACGATGACGGCCACGGCGAGCCCGCCTGCGAGGCCGCGCTTCAGCCAGCGCCTGCGGTCCTGCTTGGGCGCCTGCTCGGGCTCGACGGTCAGCCGGTCACCTCGAGGGGCAGTGTCTCCCCGATCGCCAGCACCCGAACATCGACCTCGGGAGCAAGCTCGGCCGCCGCCGACGCGAACTCGCGGGCCGGCCGGTCGTCGGGGGGCTCGGCGAACGGCGTCCTGAACGTGCCGTAGTGCACGGGCACGGCCAGCTTCGGCCGCAGCAGCCGAAGAGCCTCGGCCGCGCCCCGGGGGTCGAGGTGGCCGGCCGGAAGCCGCGAGCCCCAGCCGGCGACCGGCAGGATCGCGAGGTCGAGCGGCCCGAGGTCGGCCATCCCGTCGAAGAGGTCGGTATCGCCGGCGAAGTAGACGCGGGTCGAGCCTTCGACCAGGTACCCGAGCGAGGGCGCCCGCGCCGACAGCGGGCCGCGGCTCGACTCGTGCTCGGCGTGGGTCGTCCTGACCGCCAGGCCGGCGACCTCGACCTCCTCCCCCACGCCCACCTCGAGCACGTGGGAGAAACCGCTGCGGCGCACCAGGTCGCCGGCGCCCCTCGGCACGACGACCGGCAAGGACGCGTCGAGCGTGCGGAGCGAGGGCCGGTCGAGGTGGTCGAAGTGCGTGTGCGAGACGAGGATCCCGTCGAGCGGCCCGGTCTCGACCGCGGACTCGCGGCGAAGGTGCCAGATCCGCCGGCGCAGCACCGGGTCGGTGAGGAGGCGCGTGCCGTCGACGTCGATCACGACCGTGCTGTGCCCCAACCAGGTAAGCCCGCTCAAACCACGTCCTCTCCGATCGAACACCGCGCCGCGGCCAGCTTCATCACCCCCTTCGGATGAGGCTTGGCGCAGGGTCTCACGAAACAATCGCCGTGAACGCCGGTGAGCAGCAGCCGCGAACAGGCCCACGACGCGACGAGCTGGCGGCCGAGCCGGCCGAAGTTCAAGCCGCTGCGCCTGCTCGTCGCCTGGATCGTCGCCGCCGCGGCGCTGCTCGTCGCCGCGTGGCTCGTCCCCGGCGCCGCCGTCAACGGCTTCCTCGGCGCGCTCGCGGCAGCCGCCGTGATCGCTGCTCTGAACGCCGTCATCCCGCCGCTGCTCGCCGCGCTGCGCCTGCCGCTGATGCTGCTCACGGGGCTCGTGCTGATCCTGATCGCCGACGCGCTGATGCTGCTCGCGGCCGACCGGATCACCGACCACGACCTCGAGATCGACTCGTTCTGGTCGGCGCTCGGCGTGGCGCTCGTCGCCGCCGCTGTGACGGTCGTGCTGGACATCGTGCTCGGCACCAACGACGACGACACGTACACGATCCGGGTCAGCCAGCGGATCGCCCGTCGCTCGGGTGAGCGAATGATCACCGACGCGCCCGGGGTCGTCTTCCTCGAGATCGACGGGCTCGCGCTGCCGGTGCTGCGGCGCGCGCTGCGGGACGGCAACGCGCCGAACATGGCGCGGTGGCTCGAGGAGGGGACGCACCGGCTCGCGGGGTGGGAGACCGACCTCTCGTCGCAGACGGGCGCCAGCCAGGCCGGGATCCTCCTTGGCTCGAACGAGAACATCCCGGCCTTCCGGTGGGTCGAGAAGGAGTCCGCGAAGCTCGTCGCCTGCTCCGGCCCGCCCGACTGCGCAGAAATCGAGCGGCGGCACTCGACGGGCAAGGGCCTGCTCGCCGGCGGCGGGGCGAGCCGCGGCAACCTGCTCTCTGGCGAAGCCGACCACGTGATCCTGACAGTCAGCCGGATGGACGCCGAGAAGCGCGCGAACCCGGGGTACCGCAGTTTCTTCGCCAACGGCTTCAACGTGGTCACCGTGCTCGTGCTGTTCTTCTGGGAGGTGC
>JBIOZO010000077.1:0-27854 GCA_044871215.1 Gaiellaceae bacterium
GTCGTGATAGACAAGGCGACCGCGTCGAACAACGGCTTCCAGGTCGGCGATCAGATCGGCGTGCAGGCCTTCGGGCCGATCAGGAAGCTGCAGATCAGCGGCATCGCCGAGTTCCCGAACGTCAGCGTCGGCGGCGCGACGTTCGCGATTCTCGACCAGCCCGCCGCCCAGCAGCTGTTCCACAAGGTCGGCCAACTCGACGGCATTCGCGTTCAGTCGAAGGCCGGGGTCAAGGAGCCCGAGCTGCTGACGCAGATCAAGCCCCTGCTGGGGCCGGCCGAGCAGGTCCGCTCCGGCACGGAGCAGGCGAAGAAGGACCAGGAGTCGGCGGGCAGCTTCATCTCCTTCCTGCGCTACGCGCTACTGGCGTTCGCGGGCATCTCGCTGTTCGTCGGCGCGTTCGTGATTGCGAACACGCTCTCGATCACCATCGCTCAGCGCATGCGCGAGTTCGCGACCCTGCGGACGCTCGGGGCTTCGAGGCGACAGGTGCTGTGGTCGGTCGTGATCGAGGCGCTCGTGATCGGCCTCGTCGGCTCCGTGATCGGCCTCTTCCTCGGCCTCGGCCTGGCGAAGCTGCTGAACGCGCTCTTCGTCGCGATCGGCATCGACCTGCCGCACGGCTCGACGGTCTTCGCGACCCGGACGGTGATCGTCTCGCTGCTCGTCGGGACGCTGGTGACGCTGTTCGCGAGCATCCGGCCCGCGCGCCGCGCGACGCGCGTCCCGCCGATCGCCGCCGTCCGCGAGGGCTCGGTCCTGCCGCCGTCGCGCTGGGCCAGGTACGGCACGATCACGTCGCTGGCCGTGCTCGTGATCGCGATCGTGATGGTCTCGCTCGGCGCGCTCGCCAGCGGCCTCGCGACCGGGCCGCGACTGCTGCTTCTCGGTCTCGGCGTGCTGCTGCTCTTCCTAGGGGTCTCGATGAACGCCGCGAAGGTCGTCCGCCCGCTGGCCGCCGTGCTCGGTGCGCCCGCCCGCTCGATCGGCGGGGCTCCCGGCATCCTCGCCCGCGACAACGCGACGCGGAACCCCGCCCGCACCGCCTCGACCGCTTCGGCGCTGATGATCGGCCTCGCGCTGGTCACGTTCGTGGCGATCTTCGGCCAGGGGATCCGCAGCTCGTTCGAGGATGCGGTCAACGAGCTCTTCGTCGGCGACTACGCGCTCACCTCGTCGAACACCTTCACGCCTATCGAGGCGGAGGCCGGCAAGGCGCTCGTCGGCAAGCCGGGCGTCGAGGACGTCTCGGCGATCCGCGCTGGCTCGGCGCGGTACCTCGGCAGCAACAACGACCTCACCGCCGTGCAGCCGAACCTGAACAAGACGCTCTTTATGAAGTGGACGCAGGGCAGCGACGCCACGCCGGGGCAGCTCGGCAACGACGGCTTCTTCGCCAGCAAGAACTACGTGAAGGACCACCATCTGAGCCTGGGCTCGCCGGTCACGCTTCAGTTCCCGAGCGGCAAGAAGACGACCGTGAAGCTGAAGGGTGTCTGGGACGAGCCCAAGGGCGGGTCGCCCTTCGCGCACATCACGATCTCGACGACGCTGTTCGACAAGTTCACCCCGCGCCCGCGCGACGAGATGGTGCTCGCGAACACGCCGCCCGAGGGCGTCACGGACGCGAACACCGCGAAGCTCGAGTCCGCGGTGAAGGGCTTCGCCGACGCGAAAGTGCAGACGCGCGACGAGTTCAAGGCGAACTTCGAGGCGCCGATCAACAAGCTCCTCAACCTGCTCTACGCGCTCCTGGCGCTGTCGGTGATCGTCAGCCTCGTCGGGATCATCAACACGCTGGTGCTCACCGTCTTCGAGCGCACGCGCGAGCTCGGGATGCTCCGCGCCGTCGGCATGACGCGGCGGCAGGTGCGGATGATGATCCGCTACGAGAGCATCGTCACCGCGCTGATGGGCGCGGCGCTCGGGATGGTCGTCGGGGTGTTCCTCGCGGCGCTCGTCACACACGCGTTGTCGAGCTCGGGAATCGTGTTCGCGGTGCCGTGGATCGAGATCGTGTACTTCGTGATCGCAGCGATCCTCGTCGGCATCCTCGCGGCCGTGATCCCGGCCCGCCGAGCCGCTCGGCTCAACGTCCTGCAGGCACTCCAGTACGAATAAGGCGCCGCTTGCGCTGCCGCTTCAGGTCGCCCGGAGGTTCTCCGGGCGACCGTCGGAAATGACCGGTCGGGCGCTCTGGGAATCAGCCGGCGCAATAAAGGCGGCGTCGTCCGGAGGCCTGCATAGGCTCCGGCCGTGCGCCGGCTGCGACCGCTCAGCGAGAAAGAGTGCTACCTCCGCTGCTACGGCGTGGACGAGACGACGGTGCGGGTCGTCCGGATCGAGCCGCGGGCGGCGGCTCCACGCTTTCGGGTGACCGGTGAGGAGCTGCGACGCCTGTTCGAGGTTCGGCTCGACGCCCGCGAGGCGGAGCTCGCCGCGTGAAGACCTGCGCCCGTTGGAGCCGCACGCGCCGGGTGATCGGCATGCGCGTCGTGCCGCGGCCGTCCGCACATGAGCGGCCTTGCTCGCCGCGGCGACGCTCCGCGGCCCGCTGCCGCTAGCGCCGTTCCGGACGTCCTCGGGCCGGACCTAAGCGTCGTCTTTTGTGGGATCAATCCCGGCTTCGTCTCCGACGCTGCGAGGGCGCACTTCGCGAATTCGCGCAACGACTTCTGGCGCCTCCTGCACGCGGCCGGATTCACTTCGCGGCTGTACGAGCCGGCGGAGCAGTTCGAGGTTCTGCGCGAGGGCATCGGCCTGACGAACGCCGCGCCGCGAACGACACGCGGCTCCGGCGACCTGCGGCGGGCCGACTTCGCCGGCGCGGCCGAGCGGCTCGAACAGGTCGCGCTCGAGCTGCGGCCCGGCTGGATCGGGTTCGTCGGCAAAGAGGCGTATCGGGGCGCGTTCAACGAGCGGCCGGAGCTCGGACCGCAGGAACGCGTGCTCGGCCGGACGCGGCTCTTCGTGCTGCCGTCAACTTCACCCGCGAACGCCGCCGTACCGTGGGATGAGCGGCTGCGCTGGTTCCGAGAGTTGCGCGAAAAGGTCAAAAGTCGGCGCCGAACCACGCGCAAGCCCTAGCGACCACGCACGGCCGCGTGGCACGCTGACCGCGAGGGTGGTGGGTGGAAACCCCACCCGAATAGGGTGGGGGTGTGGGTGGCGGCCGGCGCGCGAGAGCGCGGCCGGCCGCCGAGCGATCAGTCGCCAACGCCGACCGCGGTGAGGAAGACGAGCACGAGCGTCGTCACCGCGAGCAAGCCGTGCAACGCCACGATCGGCACCGGGAAGTGCTGCTCCGGAGGCGTCTCCGAGGAGCCGGGCTCGCCGGTGACACCGGTCGCGGCGGCTGGGCCGCGCTGACGCCGCTGGTACCAGATGGCGAACATCGTCCAGCCGAGGGCCGCGACGATCGCCAGCAGCACGAACGCGACCCACGCGAGCGAGTCACTGTCGTTCGCGACGTAGATGATCCAGATCACGAGCCCGGTCGCGGCGAGCAGGAAGTGCCCGAGGATCAGCGGCGGGCGGATTCTCGACCCGCCTTCTCGACCCTGGCGCATTCCGCCTCGCGACAGCCAGATCGCGAGCAACACGAACCCGCCGCCCGCGGTCGCGATCCAGGCGATCAGTGCAGCCCATTCCATTCCCTCGCCTCCTTGTGGGGTTAGCGCAGCGGAGTACGAATCGTGCGTGAACTCGGTTTGTCCGCCAGGCAGACGCTTAATCGCACCGGTCACTTCGGGGGATTGGCAGGACGTTCCGGCGGAGGCGTGCGTCGCCCGCCCGAGCTTCGCATGCGCGGCACGCGCGTCATCTTGACGATGGGGACACGGGGGAAAGCGGGTTTCCCCCGTGAAGCGAGCCCGCGCAAGCGGGCGAAGCGTCAGCCGCGCCAGTGATTGGTGATCGGCGTGCGCCGGTCGCGCCCGAAGGCCTTGGGTGTCAGCCGCACGCCGGGAGGCGCCTGGCGCCGCTTGTACTCGGCCCTGTCGATCAGCGCGAGGGCGCGCTCGACGACGTCGGGCTCGAACCCGTCCTGTGAAAGCTCCTCGCGCGATCGGTCCTGCTCGACGTACGCCTCGAGCACGCGGTCGAGCGCCGGGTAGGGCGGCAGAGAGTCCTCGTCGAGCTGGTCGTCGCGCAGCTCCGCACTCGGTGCGCGCTCGATGATCGTCGCCGGGATCAGCTCCCTGTCCGCGCGGTCGTTCAGGTACCTCGCGAGCTTGAAGACGTCCGTCTTGAAGACGTCCTTCAGCAACGCGAAGCCGCCTGCCATATCGCCGTACAGGGTCGCGTACCCGACCGAAAGCTCGGACTTGTTCCCAGTCGCGACGACGAGCCAGCCGAACTTGTTCGACAGGGCCATCAGCAGCACGCCGCGGATCCGCGCCTGCAGGTTCTCCTCGGTGAGATCGGGCTCTCGCTCCGCGAAGCTCTCGGCGAGCGTCGAGTCGAAGGCGTCGACGAGGGCTCCGATGGGTAGCTCGCGGAAGTCGGTGCCGAGGTTCTCGGCCAGCCGCCTTGCGTCCGCGCGGGTCTGCTCCGACGAGTAGCGCGACGGCATCGAGATGCAATGCACGCGCTCGGCGCCGAGCGCGTCGACCGCGAGCGCCGCGGTCAGGGCGGAGTCGATCCCGCCGGAGAGGCCGAGCACCACCTCCTCGAAGCCGTTCTTGCCGACGTAGTCGCGCAGGCCCAGCGCGAGGGCCAGGCGCATCTGCTCGAGGTCGTTCAGCGGATCCGCCAGGAAGGGCTCGATGCGATCGGCCTGGCCATGACAGTCGCCGAGCGCGACGACCGGCACGTCGGGCGCCGTGCCGCGCTCACGCGCGAGCGCGCGCCTGCGGACGTCGCGCAGCCGGCGGCCGACCGCGTCCGCGGGGTCGATGTCGACCACCAGCAGCGCCTCCTCGAAGCCCGGCGCACGGGCGAGCACGTGCCCTTCCTCGTCGAGCACCAGGGAATGCCCGTCGAAGATCAGCTCGTCCTGGCCGCCGACGGCGTTGCAGAAGGCGACGAAGCAGGCGTTGTCGCGTGCGCGTGTGGCGAACATCTCCTCGCGCTCCCGATCGCGGCCGACGTGGAACGGAGATGCCGAGATGTTGGTCAGCAGCTGCGCTCCCGCCAGGGCGAGGTCGGTCGCCGGCGGCCCCGGCTGCCACATGTCCTCGCAGATGGTCGGGCCGACGAGCGTGCCGCCGAGCTCCAGTAGCAGGAGGTCGCGCGCGGGCGCGAAGTAGCGGTCCTCGTCGAAGACCCCGTAGTTCGGCAGGAAGCGCTTGCGGTAGACCGCCTGTACCTCGCCCTCGCTGCAGACCGCGCACGCGTTGAAGAGGTCGCGGTCGAAGTGGGGGTAGCCGACCAAGGCAACGAGGCCTCGCGTCTGCGCGGCGATCTCCTGCACCGACTCCTCGGCAGCGCGGATGAAGCCGGGCCGCAAGAGCAGATCCTCGGGCGGATAGGCCGTCACCGCGAGCTCCGGGAGCAGGACGAGGTCGGCTCCTGCGCCGCGGGCTTCGTCGATCGCCTGGAGGATGCGGTCGCGGTTGCGGTCCAGGTCGCCGACCGTGGTGTTGATCTGGGCCAGGGCGAGTCGCATGAGGTTTTAGACTATCAGTCGAAAACCGCCTCAGCGGCGCAGGCGGATGGCGTTCAGGTCGTTCTCGCGGATCTCGTCCGCGCGCCGGATCAGATCCTCGACGTCGTCGTGCTCGGCGTGGATGTAGCGCCCTGCGAGCGCGTCGGCGCGGCCGGAGGCGAGCACGCGCACCAGCCGCGGCGCGAGCTCCGGCGGCGTCCACGGTGCGTCGTCGTCGAAGCTGTCCTCCGTCATCTCGGTCCGCACGAGGCCCGGGCTGATGACGAAGACCCGCACCGGCGTCTCCGCAAGCTCGTTCGCGAGCGTCTCGGCCAGGCGGTTCGCCGCAGCCTTGCTCGACGTGTAGCCGGTGTTGCTGGCACCCGGCAGGTAGCCGGCGCCGCTGCCGGTGACGACGATGCGACCGCCGCCGCGCTCCAGCATCTTCGGGATCACAGCGCGAGCGGAGAGGTAGACCCCGAGCACGTTCACCTCGTGCGTCCGCCACCACCGCTGCGGGTCACTGTCGGCGAGCCTGTCGTCGCCGCTCCCGATGCCCGCGTTCGCTGCCAGCAGGTCGATCGACCCGAGCTCGCGCTCCGTCTCCTCGATCGCTCGCGCGACCGACGCCTGGTCGGTGACGTCGAGCTCGAGGGCCAAGCCGCCGATCTCCGCCGCGACCTGCTCGACCTGCTCTTTCGTGCGTGCGGCGACCGCCACCCTGGCGCCGGCGTCGGCGAGCTCGCGCGCGATTCCGGCGCCGATCCCCCGGCCTCCTCCGGTGACGAGTGCGACGTGTCTGTCAAGGCGGTCAGCGGGCTGCGACATCGGCGATCTCCTCCAGTGTCTCGGGGTTCTCGAGGGACGAAAGGTCGCCGGCGTCAGACCCGAGCGCCTTGGCGCGAACGGCGCGCCGGACGATCTTCGCGCTGCGGGTCTTGGGCAGCGCCGAGACGAACAGCACCCGCTCCGGGGCGAACGCCTTGCCGAGTGCATCGGCCGCGCAGCCCCGCAGCTCCGCCGCGAGCTCCTCGCTCGGCTCGACGCCCGGGACGAGCGCGCAGAAGACCCACGCCACCTCGCCCTTGACCTCGTGCGGGACGCCGACCGCCGCGGCCTCCGCCACCGAGGGGTGCGCGACCAGCGCCGACTCGAGCTCCGCCGGGCCGAGCCGCTTGCCGGCGATGTTGAGCGTGTCGTCCGAGCGACCGTGCAGGAACCAGTAGCCGTCCTCGTCGACCGAGGCCCAGTCGCCGTGCACCCAGATTCCGGGCAGCCGCCGCCAGTAGCTGTCGAGGTAGCGCTCGGGATCGCGCCAGAAGCCGCGCGTCATCCCGGGAAACGGCTTGCGGCAGACGAGCTCGCCCACCTCGCCGCGCACCGAGCGGCCCTCGGCGTCGACGACGTCCATCGCCATCCCGAGCGCGGGGCCGCCGAGCGAGCACGCCTTGATCGGCGCCGCGGGCGTGGGCGACAGGAAGCACGCGCCGACCTCGGTCCCGCCCGAGCAGTTGATGATCGGGCAGCGCGAGCCGCCGACGTGCTCGAACAGCCAGCGGTAGGGCTCGGGGTTCCACGGCTCGCCGGTGGTGACCAGCACGCGCAACGAGGAGAGGTCGTGCCGCTCGACGAGCTCGGCACCGTGCGGGATGAGCGCCCGCACGAGCGTGGGCGAGAGGCCGAGGATCGAGACGCGCTCCTGCTCGACGAGCCCCCAGAGCCGGTCGGCGGCGGGCCAGTCGGGCGCGCCCTCGGCGAAGACGACCGTGCAGCCGAGCGCCATCCCGCCGACCACCTCCCACGGGCCCATGATCCAGCCCATGTCGGTGACGAAGTGGATCACGTCGCCGGGGCTCGCATCCGCCTGGTAGGCGACCTCGCGGGTGATCGAGACGAGGAAGCCGCCCTGGACGTGGAGGACGCCCTTCGGCGGGCCGGTCGTGCCCGACGTGTAGGTGAGCAGGTACGGATGCTCGGAGTCGACCTCGAGTGGCTCGAGGTCGCCGGGCGACTCGGCGACGGCCTCGTCCCAGAAGACGTCGCGGCCCTTTTGCATCGGCACCTCGCCGCCGAGGCGCCGCCAGACGACGACGTGCTCGACCGACGGTGAGTCCTCGAGCGCCTCGTCGACGAGCGCCTTCATCGGCACCTCTCGCCCCCGGCGCAGCGAGCCGTCGGCGGTGATCACGACCTTGGCTTCGCCATGCTGGAGCCTCGCGGCGACCGCAGGCGCCGCGAAGCCCGAGAAGACGGGCACCTGGATCGCGCCTAGGTGGGCGCACGCGTGCGACGCGATCGCGACCTCGGGCGACATCGGCAGGAAGATCGCGACCCGGTCGCCCGCCTCGACTCCGAGCCGCGCGAGTGCCTCCGCCAGCCGCGTCACTTCCGCCGAGAGCTCGCGGTACGAGACCGAGCGGCGCTGCCCGTCCTCGCTCTGCCAGACCGCCGCCGGCTCGTCGGCCCGCTCGCCGCGCGCCCAGCGGTGGACGCAGTTCCAGGCGAGGTTGAGCCGCCCGCCCACGAACCACGTTGCCCACTCAGGCCCGCGCGCCTCGTCGACGACGGCGTCCCACGGGTGCGAGAATTCGAGGCCCATGTCCTCAATCGCCGCGGGCCAGAAGCGCTCCGGCTCCTCGGCGGAGAAGCGCACGAGGGCGGCGTAGTCGTCGAAGCCGAGCTTGCGCGCGAGCCGCATCGCGTTCGTGCGCTCGCGCGCTTCCTCGTCCGGGCGCCAGACCACTTCCACGAGCGCAGCGTAACTTTGACGGTTTGGCTAGTGACCGCTAACCTAGTGCGGGCTAACTTTCGAGACGCAGGAGGGCACGTGCGCGCAAAGATCTTCGCGGAGGAGAACCGCAGGTGGTGGACGTTGGGGGCGCTCTGCTTCGCCCTCTTCATGATCATGTTGGACAACACCGTTGTGAACGTCGCACTGCCGGCGATCAGGGCGGACCTCGGAATCAGCGTGTCCGAGCTCGAGTGGACGGTCGCGGCCTACGCGCTGACCTTCGCGTCGCTCCTGCTCACGGGCGGGAAACTCGGCGACCTGCTGGGCCGGCGCCTGATCTTCACGATCGGCCTTGCGGTCTTCACCCTCTCCTCGCTCGCCTGCGGCCTTTCCTCGAGCGCGCCCGAATTGATCGGCGCCCGCGCGGTGCAGGGGATCGGCGCAGCACTGATGATGCCCGCGACGCTGTCGATCATCTCGGCAACGTTCCACGCGCGCGAGCGCGGGATGGCGATCGGGATCTGGGCGGGCGTCTCAGCCATGGCGCTCGCGATCGGCCCACTGCTCGGCGGTGTGATCACCGAGCACATCTCCTGGAACTGGATCTTCTACGTCAACGTCCCGATCGGGGTCGTCGCCGTGCTCGCCGCGATCTTCGTCGTGCCCGAGTCGCGAGACACCTCGCACGAGCAGCGCCTCGACTTACCCGGCCTGCTCACGTCGGGGGTCGGCCTTTTCGCGCTCGTGTACGCCCTGATCGAGGCGAACACATACGGGTGGACCTCGGCGCGCATCCTCGGCCTGTTCGTGGTCGCAGCCGTCGCGCTGACGTCGTTCGTCCTGCTCGAGATGCACCAGCGTCTGCCGCTGCTCGACCTCTCGCTTTTCCGGAACGGCACGTTCGCCGGAGCGAACCTCGTTGCGATCCTCGTCACGCTCGCGATGTTCGGGATCTTCGTCTTCTTCCCGATCTACATGCAGACCTTCCGCGGCTGGTCGCCGATCCAGGCGGGCGCGGCGCTGCTGCCGTGGACGCTGATGGTCGTCGTCTTCGCACCGATCGCGGGCAAGCTCTCCGATCGCGTCGGGTCGCGCTGGTTGATGGCCGGCGGGATGACCGTGGTCGCCGTCTGCTGCCTGCTGCTCTCGACGGTGACGCTGCAGTCGAGCTTCTGGAACATGCTCCCGGCGTTCATCCTCGGCGGACTCGGGATGTCGTTCGTGATGACGCCGATGTCGGCCGCCGCCATGGGCGCAGCGCCGGTCGACAAGGCGGGTGTGGCTTCGGGTGTGCTGAACACGTTCCGCCAGGTCGGGGTCGCGCTCGGGATCGGGATCATGGGCGCGATCATCGCCAACCGCGCCGCGAGCCACGGCGGCCCGGCGCCGGAGGCGTTCGTCTACGGCCTCACCTTCGGGATGAAGGTCAGTGCGGGGATCTGCTTCGCCGCGGCGATCGCCGCGGCCACGCTCGTGCGCCGCTACCGGCATGCCGAGGCGAGCACGCCGGCAGAGGCGGCCGCGTGAGCTCGAGGCTCTCGGGGCCGGAGCGGCGGCAGGCGGTCGTCGAGACGGCCTGCCGCGTCTTCGCCAAGAGCAGCTACCGCGGCTCGACGACCGCGCAGATCGCACGCGAGACCGGAGTTACCGAGCCGGTGCTCTACCGCCACTTCGCGTCGAAGCGCGAGCTCTATCTCGCGTGCCTCGACGCGGTATGGGAACGCGTTCGGGCGCTCTGGGAGAACGCCCTCGAGCAGGAGCCCGACCCGGCGAACTGGCTGCGCACGATCAGCAAGGCCTACCTCGAGGAACGCGGCGCGGGAAGGATCGTGCTGGTCGACCTCTGGATCCAGGCGCTCACCGAGGCTGCCGACGACCCGGAGATTCGGCGCGCGCTGCGCGCACAGCTGCGCGAGGTGCACAAGTTCGTCGCGGACGTCATCCGCCGAGCCCAGGACGCAGGAGGGCTGGTCGCCGAGCGCGACCCCGACGCCGAGGCGTGGATCTTCATCTCCCTCGGGCTGCTGTCGACGATCGATCGCCGGCTAGGCAACCTCGTCGGGGACGAGTTCGACGGCATCGTCGCGTCACGCCGCGCCTGGATGACCGGGGCGTAGCGCTCCGGACCAAAAAGAAAGCCCCCGGCTGCGGCTCCGGGGGCTTTTGGTTTTTGCGCTTTGGTGAGAGGCGACGGCCCGAAGGCCTTGGCTCTGCGGCCCAGCCACTACCTTCGGGCCTTCCGTCGCCGTCTCTGGCGCGCCCCTTGCATCCCGTAAGCCTGGCGTCCGGCTGGGTGCAAGGTGGACGCAATATAGACCCGACCGGTGGGGGCGTCAAGTAGCTCGGTCAAGTGATTTTTGTTTCCCCCAGTTCACCCCATTTGCGGCTCTGGTATGCCCTTTTTGGGGGATATTCCGAAACGGACACTTGCGGATCAGTCAAGTATCCGTTTCACTTCGCCTGCAGGCCTATGTCCTCCCGCATGTCCGCAACCCGCCAGCTTCGCCCCGCCGCCCAGCCCGGTAGCGCCCGCCTCGGCGAGCGCGTCCGCCAGCTGCGCGTGGCCGCGGGGCTGACGCAGACCGATCTCGCCGGCGACCGTTTCTCCAAGGAGTACGTCAGCCAGATCGAGCGCGGGAAGACCAGGCCCACGCGCGAGACGATCGAGTGGCTCGCCGGGAAGCTCGGCGTCGATGCCGGCTTCCTCGAGCGCGGTGTCTCCGCCGACGAGCGCAGCCGCGTCGAGACGATGCTGGCCCGCGCGGAGGCGCTGACGAACGCCGAACGCTTCGACGAGTCGATCGAGGAGTACGACAACCTGCAGACGGCCTTGCTCGCCACGGGCGCGGTCGATCTCGAGGTTCGCGCCCTCACCGGTCGGGCGTGGGCGCTCGTGGAGCGCGGCGACGTCCGCGACGGGCTCGCCGTGCTCGAGGAGGCCCGCCAGCTCGCCGAGCGGCCGGAGTTCTCGGACATCGACCGGGCCGACCTGCTCTACCGGATGGGCTACTGCCGCTACAAGCTTTCGAGCAACGCCACCGCGCTCGGCCTCTTCAACGAGGCACTGACGCTGGCCGAGGGGTCCGGGCTCCCGTGTGACGCTCTGCGGGCCGAGATCTTCCACTCCCGGGCGCTCTGCTACCGCAAGCAGCGCGACTTCGAGGCCGCGCGCGAGGACGTCGAGCGCGCGCTCGAGCTCGCCGAGGCGCTGGACGACCGGCGCACGATGGCGGACGTGTTCCTGAACGCGTCACTCGTCGCCGAGCGGATGGGCCAGTGGGTGCTCGCGCGCAGCTACGCCGAGCGGGCCCGCGGCCACTACCAGGAGCTGAACGACGGCCGGAAGTTCGCCGGCGTGCTGAACAACCTCGGCGGCCTGAACCTCCTGCTCGGCCGCCCCGAGCAGGCGATCGAGCACCTGAAGGCGTCGTTCGGCGCCGCGCTCGAGGTCGACAGCGTCGAGACGGCCGCGCAGGCCGAAGGCTCGCTCGCCACCGTGCACCTGCACCTCGGTGACTGGGAGCAGGCGGAGCAGCTGGCGCGACACGCGCTGTCGCTCCTGACCGACCGCGAGGATTATCTGCACGAGATCGCGCCGACCCAGCTGGTGCTGGGGCGCGCGCTCATGGAGCAGAACAAGCTCGAGGAAGCCGAGCAGTGGCTCCGCACCTCCGACTCGAGCGCCGAGCGACTGGAGTCGATCGGCCATCGAGCGGCGGCGTGGATCGCGCTCGGGGATCTCGAGACTCGCAGGAACAATCAACCCGAGGCCGCCGTGCTCTATCGGCGTGCCGCGGAGGCGCTACAGGATGTCCGGTTCTAAGGAGTCGAAGGAGGTGAATATGTACAAGGCGCGCATGATCACTTTCGTCGTTTCGCTGTCCGTGCTGCTGGCATCGTCCGCGGGCTTCTCGCGTGGGCTGTGCTTCTTCCTTGGGAAGGGCAGCAGCTGGTTCGAGCTCTAGTCCGACCAGGCGCGTTCGGAGCGGGTCCTGAAGGCTCCGAACGCAGCCGGCACGCGTCGAGCCGCGCTCCTGCTCAGCGGTTCCTCGCAGATTTGCCGGCCGTCCGACCCGTATGACCCTGGCTAGACTCGGCCCGTGGGTCGCGTCGTCGCCGTCCTCTTCGCGGTAGCGGCTCTCAGCGCCGGTTGCGGCGGTTCTACGACCGCTCACGCCCTCACTCTCGACTCGATCCTCCAGCGGCCCGGCCCTGACATCGGCGTCACCGCCGGTGCCGGCGACTTCGCGCCGGGCGCCGTGCGCTTCCCGTTCCTCGTGATCGCGAGCAACGCGAAGCCGGTCGAGCGTCCGGCTGCCGCGGTCTGGGTCGCGACGAGCCGGGACGGCAAGCCGTTCCAGCACGTGAGCGCGAAGCTCGAGCCGATCGGCGTGCCCGGCCGCTCGGAAGCTGCCTTCGGCGGGGTGCGGCGGATCTACGTCGCGCACCTGCGGATACCGCGGCCCGGCCGCTACTGGCTGGTCGCCGAGCCGCAGGGTGCCGAGCTGCAGGCGCTCGGCGCGATCGACGTGGCGTCGCGGTCGCGCAGCACCGCCGTCGGCGAACTGGCTCCGCGCTCGGACACTCCGACGCTCGCGACGGCGCCGGCTGCCCAGATCACCACGAACACCCCGCCGGACCTCCCGCTGCTGCGCTACTCGGTGGCGGAGTCGCTGGCCGCCCACGTTCCCTTCGTGGTGACGTTCGCGACGCCGAAGTTCTGCACCAGCCGCACGTGCGGGCCGGTCGTGGACGTCGTCGAGGCCGTGCGGAAGCAGTTCGCCGCGCGCGGGATCCGCTTCATTCACGTCGAGGTGTTCGAGCACAACGACCCGACCCGCGGCTACAACCGCTGGATGCGCCAGTGGGGCCTGCGCAGCGAGCCCTGGGTGTTCCTCGTCGGCCGTGACGGCCGGGTAAAGGCGAAGTTCGAAGGATCGGTCTCCCAGCGCGAGCTCGCTGGCGCCGTGCGCGCTCACCTGGGCTAAGCGTTTGCCGCGCCCAGTAGCGCGGGGAAGAACACGGTGATGGCCCCCCGATTCAACCGCACGCGGCGCGCCCGCGAAGTGGTGAGCGTCGCGCGCAGGCGGAAGCTCGTCCGCGTGATGCGCGAGCTCGGGGTCGCCGGCAGCCGGCCGGCCACGCGCGAGGGCGCCGTCGAGTTCCGCCGGGCCCTCGAGGAGCTCGGGACGACGTTCCTCAAGCTCGGCCAGCTGCTCTCCTCGCGCCCCGACCTGCTGCCCGACGTTTACATCGAGGAGCTCTCCAAGCTCGTGGACGCGGTCCCGCCGTTTCCGTTCGCCGAGGTCGAGCGAGTCGTGCGCGAGGACCTCGGCGATGCGGTGGTGCGGCTTGACCCCGAGCCGCTCGCAGCGGCCTCGATCGCGCAGATCCACGGCGCGCTCCTCGCCGACGGGCGGGAGGTAGTCCTCAAAGTTCGCCGTCCCGGGATCGTCGAGGAGGTCGACCTCGACCTGGCGGTGGTGCGCTCGGCGGTCGAGTTCGTCGAGAAGCGCTCGGAGACGGCCGAGCTGCTGCAGCTACGCGCCCTAGCAGACGAGCTCGAGGTGCATCTCCGCGGCGAGCTCGACTTCGTCGAGGAGGGGAACAACACCGAGCTGATCGCGAAGCAGCTGGAGGACTACGACGACCTCGTTGTGCCCCTCGTGATCCACCCGTACGTGACCGAGCGCGTGCTCGTCCTCGAGCGGATCCACGGCCGCAAGCTCGACGTCGACCACGGCCTACCGCCCGACCGGGCCGGGCAGCTAGCCGCCGATTTCTTCCGCGCATACATCCGGCAGGTCACCCAGTCCGGCGTCTACCACGCCGATCCCCATCGCGGGAACGTTCTGCTCACCGACGACGGACGGCTCGCGCTGCTCGACTTCGGCTTGCTCGGTCGGCTGGACGACGAGACGCGAACGACGCTCGCGCTGCTGCTGCTCGCGCTCGCGCACAACCGCTCGGAGGACGTCGCGGCCGTCTTGCTCTCGCTCTCGCTGACGACGCTCGATTCCGACGAGCCGGGCTTCGTCCACGAGCTGCGCCGCAAGCTGCCGCGCTACCACTGGCGCCCGCTCGCGGGCATCCGCTCCGGCGAGGCGCTGGCCGACCTCCAGCGGATCTGCCTCGAGTACGGCATCCGCCTGCCGCCGAGCTTCGCGCTCGTCGGCAAGACGCTCTCGCAGGCCGATTCGATCGCGCGGACGCTCGACCCGACTCTCGACCCGATCGCGCTGATCGAGGAGGAGTCGCTCGAGTTGATGCTGACCGAGGCCGAGTCCCGGCTCGAGCCGGAGCAGCTCTTTAGCCTGCTCTTCACGCAGGTCGGGGCGCTCGCCCGCGTGCCGCGGCGGATGGCGCAGATCGCCGACCGCCTCGAAACGGGCACGCTCAAGGTCGGGGTCGTCCCGACCGGGCTGGAGAGCCTGGAGCACATGCTTCGGTCGCTCGCCAACCGGCTCGGCGCGGCGCTGATCGTCGTTGGCCTGTTGATCTCCTCCGCGCTGATGGCGCGGGTGAACCACACGGTCGCGCTCGTCGGCTTCCTGCTTTCCGGCGTGCTCGGGCTGTACATGCTCTGGCGGATCCTTCGAACCCCAGGAGACCTCTAGCAGGACACGAGCCAAACGTCACGAAATCGGGCGAGGCAGAACAAGCTCCTCCTCTCCCCTAGGTGACGGCGGCTTCGGCCGTCGTCGCCTTTTTGGAGGGAATACGGGCGAACCGTCCCTCGTACATGGACGAAACCCCTACAGTTCCCGAAACCGATTTCAGGGAGAAGCCGCCGTGAACCTGGAGACCGGAACCGTCAAGCTCACCGACCTCGCCTCGTGCGGGGGCTGCGCCGCCAAGTACTCGGCCGCGCGCCTCGAGCAGTTGCTCGCAGGATTCGTCCCGGCAGAGGCCGAGGACCTGCTCGTCGGGCTCGCCCCTGCGGACGACGCCGCCGTCTACCGGCTCGACGACGAGCGGGCGCTGATCTTTACGCTCGACTTCTTCCCGCCGGTCGTGGACGACCCCGGCGACTACGGCGCGATCGCTGCGACCAACGCATTGAACGACGTGTTCGCGATGGGCGGCACGCCGCTGCTCGCGCTGTCGATCGCGGCGTTCCCGGAGGAGCTGCCGATGGAGATGCTGGCCGAGATCTTCGCGGCCGCCGACAAGCAGGTGCGCGCGGCCGGAGGGCTGCTGGCAGGCGGTCATACGATCCGTGACGCCGAGCCGAAGTACGGTCTCGCCGTCGTCGGCACCGTCCACCCGAAGGGCATCTGGCCGAAGAACGGCGCGCGGCCGGGAGATGCGGTCTTCCTCACCAAGCCGCTCGGCACCGGGCTGATCATGAGCGGCTACAAGCGCGGCCAGGCGGGCGTGCAGCAGCTCGAGCGCGCGATCCGCTGGATGCGAACGCTGAACAACGAGGCGGCCGACGTGCTGCGCGGGCTCGAGCCGAGCGCCGTCACCGACGTTACGGGCTTCGGCCTCTTCGGCCATGCGCACGAGGTCGCCGACCGGAGCGGCGCGCGGATCGTGCTCGAGTCCGAGCGCTTCCCCGCCATCGACGGCGCGCTCGACGCGGCGCGTCAGGGCGTCCGCACGAGCGGCGACCCGCGCAACCGCGACTTCGCCGCGAGCCATGTCGAGCTGGCCGACAGCGTGCCCGACGCGCTCGACGCGCTCGGTTACGACCCCCAGACGGCCGGCGGTCTGCTCGTGACGATCCCTGCTGAACGCGGCCCCGCGCTCGAGGCGGAGTTCGAGTCGCGCAAGCTGTTCGTCCGCCGCATCGGCCGCGTGGAGGAAGGCGCCGGCGTCACCGTCGCCTGAGCCCGTGGCCCGCGGGATGATCCACGGGCGCTTTCAGCCCTTTCACAACGGCCATCTCGAGTACCTGAAGGGCGCCGCGGAGCGCTCGGACGAGGTGTTCGTCGGGATCACGAACCCCGACCCGGCGCGCATCAAGCCCGAGGCCTCGGATCCGCTCCGCCACCTGCCCGAGTCGAATCCGTTCACCTACGTCGAGCGGCTGCTGATGGTGAAAGCGGCCGCGACGGATGCCGGCCTCGCACCCGAGCGGCTGCACGTGATCCCCTTCCCGGTCAACGAGCCGGAGCTCTGGGACGCGTACGTGCCGCCCGACGTCGTCCAGTACATCCGGCTCTTCTCGGACTGGGGTGGGACGAAGCTGGAACGCCTTCGCGCCGCAGGCTACGAGGTGGTCGTGCTCGACGAAGGGGCCGAGAAGCAGCTCTCGGGAGCGGACGTCCGGGCCGCCCTGCGCGCCGACGACAATTGGGAACAACTGGTGCCGCCGGGCGTCGCGGCCGCGATCAAGCGGCTCGAGCGCGTGCCCGTGTAAGGGTTTTCTAAGGAGGCAAAACTTTTCCGCGGCTCGGCCGTTTGAACCCGTGAGCAATCGCCGCAACCCAGGGGGTTTCGAATGCGCATCGCCGTACTCGCCGCAGTCGCCACGCTCGCGCTCGCCGTTACCGGCGCGTCGCAGCCGGCGGCGCAGGTGACCAAGACGTTCTCGATCACGGCCACGGGCTTCACCCCGACGAGCCGCACGATCGCGACCACGGACGCAATCAAGTGGACGAATAAGGACACCAAGACGCATCAGGTCGTCGCCAACAACGGCAGCTTCGCCTCGCCGGTGCTCGCGCCCGGCAAGAGCTACACGCACACCTTCAACACGGCCGGCACCTTCCGCTTCCACGACGCGCTGCACCCCGCGCTGACCGGCAGGGTGGTCGTGACCGGCCCGCCGCCTGCGATCACGATCGGGGCGACGACGCCGATCCTTGACTACGGGCAGTCCACGCACATCTCCGGCGTCGTTTCGAACGGCAAGGCCGGCGAGACGGTGACCGTGTACGCGACGCCGTACGGCACGACTTCCCCGGTCCTGATCGGGACGCTGCTGACCAGCACCAACGGCGTCTGGGATCTCGTCGTCAAGCCCACGCGGCTCACGAGCTACTCGGCGCATTGGAAGACCACCGTGAGCCAGCCGATCGGGATCCAGCTCCGCCCGACGGTCGTCTTCGGCGCGAACAAGAAGATCGGCTCGGTCAAGGTCAAGGCCGACCGCTCGCTGACCGGCAAGAAGGTGTACCTGCAGAAATTCACCAAGTTCCACGAGTGGGTCAAGGTTCGCTCGGTGATCCTCGGCAACGGCTCGGCCAAGCGCTTCGCGCTCGGACTTCCGCACCGCCACCGCTACGCGATCCGCATCTTCATGTCGCTGAACCAGATCGGGGCCGGCTACCTCGACGGCTTCAGCAAGACCGTCGTCGTCAAGACGGCGTAGCGCTCTTCCGGAGACACGGCGCGGGTTAGCCTCCGCGCCGTGTATCCGATCTTCGTCCTCCTCCTCGACGGCCTGGCTGACCGAGCGCACGAAACACTGGGCGGGCGCACTGGCAACGAGGCCGCTGACACGCCGAATCTCGATGTCCTCGCCGCACGTGGCTCGTGCGGGCTCCTCTACGCCGTCGGGCCGGGCCGCGCGCCGTCGAGCGAGGTCGCGCACTGGTCGATGCTCGGCTACCGGCCCGACGAGTTCCCCGGCCGCGCGGTCTTCGAGGCGCTCGGACGTGGGCAGGAGGTGAGCGACAACCACGTCTTTGCCTACGCGGCGTTGCGACCTGCGGAGCGGCGCGAGGACGGCTGGTGGCTGACGGGTCGCCCCGATCCCGGCAACGACGCCGAGCTCGCCCGGGAGCTGGTCGAGCGCTGTGACCCGATCGAGGTCGACGGCTTCACGTTCTCGCTGACCCACGTCTGGCGCGGCGAGGCCGTGCTGCGAATCTCCGGCGGGGCCGACGAGCGGGTGACCGACAGCGACGCGTTCTTCCGCGCCTGGCACCCGATGCTGCGGCCGCAGCCGCTCGTGCCCGCCGCCGAGCGCACCGCCGCGGCGTGCGAGGTTTGGACGCGCGAGGTGATGCGGCGCCTGGAGGGCGAGCGCTTCAACGTGATCACGCTCAAGTGGTTCGGGCGGCCGCGGCGGGTGCCGAGCTTCCTCGAGCGGCACGGTGTGACCGGTGCCCTCGCCGCCGACTCGGCGTTCCTGCGCGGCCTGGGGACCGCGCTCGGGCTCGAGGCGGTCGACGCGCCGGAGACCGACGACCCGGTCGAGGATCTGCGCGGCCGCCTGGCCCTTGCGCGCGAGCGGCTAGACGCGGGCGATAGCTTCGTCTTCTGCCACCAGAAGACGACCGACGCGGCCGGGCACACGAAGGACCCGACCGTCAAGCGCGACACGATCGCATCGCTCGACGCGGCGCTGGATGACCTGCCGACCGACCGCGCGATCGTCTGCATCACCGGCGATCACGCCACGCCGGCCTCGCCGGACGTCATCCACTCGGGCGACCCGGTGCCGCTGCTCGTGGCCGGCCCGGGCGTGCGAGCCGACGACGTGACGGAATTCGGCGAGCTCCCGTTCGCGGGCGGCATCCTCGGCCAGCTGCGAGGCCCTGACCTGATGCCGGTGCTGCTGAACGCGGCCGATCGTCCACTCTTCCTCGGCTCGCGCCCGACTCCCTTCGAAGGCGCCGACGGCTACCCGGCCCTTCTGGAGCCACTTCTCTAGGCTTCGGCGCGTGCACGTCGAATCGACGACGCTCCGGCGGTTCGAGCTCTCGCCCGCGCGCTACTTTCAACTCACGCTTGTCTCGCTCGGCGCGCTCTGGCTGATCGTGGTCACCGGCGCGGCCGTGCGCTTGACGAACTCCGGTCTCGGTTGCCGTCACTGGCCCGGCTGCGAGAAGGGTGCGCCGCTGCCGGCGAAGGACTACCACGCGTTCATCGAATTCGGCAACCGAGCGCTCGGCGGGATCGTGATCCTCGTGGTGCTCCTGACGGCGGTGGCCGCGTTCATCGTGCCCGGTCTCGGCCGTTGGCGCCGACTCGCAGTCGCGATCTTCGTCGGCACGCTTGCCCAGGCACCCTTGGGCTATCTCGCCGTCCACAGCGACCTGCACTGGCCCGTCGTGGCCGCGCACCTCCTGCTGTCGATGGCGCTCCTCGCAGGCGCGGTCGTGCTGGCGCTGGAGACGCTCGCACTTCGCTCCGGCCGCGCCGAGCCGTTCGCGCCGCGAGAGCTGCGGCTGTGGTCGCTCGCCGTCACGGCCACCGCGGCCATCCTGCTCGTCACGGGCACGCTCGCGACAGCCGGCGGGCCGCACTCAGGCGGCGGCGCGCAGCAGGTCGACCGCCTCTGGCGCCTGCAGCCGCTGATCTACGTCCACGCCGCGGCGGTGGCAGTCTTCGCGATCGCGCTCGTCTTCGTCCTCGGCTATCTGGCGGCGGGCCGCGCGCGGTGGCCGCGGCTGTTCGCGCTCGGGCTCGCGGTCTTCGTCGCGCTGCTCGTTCAGATGGGACTGGGCGATCTCCAGTACCGGACGCACCTCCCCTGGGAGCTGGTGCTCGTCCACGTCGGGCTTGCTGCGGCCGTCTGGGCGCTGCTCGTCGCCTTCGTCACGGTTCTTTGGCGCCCGCCGGCCGCTCTCGCGGCAGGCCGCACGTAGACTGACCGAGTGGCGGACGAGCTTCGCATCGACCACCGGCCGGAGCTCGAACGGCCGGTTCTCGTCGCGGCCTTCCGCGGCTGGAACGACGGAGCGCAGGCGGCCTCGCTGGCCGCCGGGTACCTGGCCAAGACGTGGGGCGCCGAGCGCTTCGCGGAGGTCGATCCCGAGAACTTCTTCGACTTCCAGGCGGCCCGGCCGCACGTCTCGCTGGAAGAGGGGCTGACCCGCAGGATCGACTGGCCCGAGACGGTCTTCTACCACGCCCGCCCGGACGGGCTCGACCGCGACCTCGTGCTCCTGCTCGGGATCGAGCCGAACCTACGCTGGCGCACCTTCACCGACCTCGTGGTCGGTCTCGCCGAGGAGCTCGGGATCGAGATGCTGATCACGCTCGGCGCCCTCCTCGCGGACGTGCCGCACACCCGCTCGGCGCCGGTCACCGGCAGCGCGACCGACAAGGAGCTCGTCGAGCGGCTCGGGCTCTCGGCCTCGCGCTACGAGGGCCCGACGGGGATCGTCGGCGTCCTGCACGACGTCTGCGGCAAGCGCGGGATCGCCTCGGCGAGCCTCTGGGCGGCCGTGCCCCACTACGTCTCGTTGACGCCGAGCCCGCGTGGCGCGCTCGCGCTCTGCGAGCGGCTCGGCTCGGTGCTCGGCATCGAGATCGAGGCCGGCGAGCTCGAGGAGGCGGCTGCCAACTACGAGGAGCAGGTCAGCGAGGCCGTCGCCTCCGACGAGGAGACGGCCGCCTACGTCGACGAGCTCGAGCGGCGGTCGGACCAACTCGAGGACGCGACCGAGCTACCCTCGGGCGACGCGCTCGCGGCCGAGCTGACGCGCTTCCTGCGTGAGCGCGACGAGGAAGACGGCGAAGACGCCGCCAGAGACCAGTAGCCGCTAGCCGAACGTAAACGCGTAGGCCGCGATCCCGGGCGTGAAGCGCAGCTCCAGCGCGCCTTCGGCCAACCCGGCGTAGTGCAGCAACGTGTAGAGGCGGCTCAGGCCGCTGACAGGGATCGTCTTCACGGAACGGCCGCCGACGATCACTTGCAGCCGGCCCTTGCCGCTCAAGACGAGGTAGACGTTCTGTGCGAGGAAGTGCAGGCGCAGCCGCGCGTTGTGGACGGCGACGATCCGCTGGCGCTCGACCTTCCAGATGCCCGCGTAGGCGAGGTCGTTGAGCGGAATCTCACGTGGGAAGCGGTAGCTGACGGGCACGTTCGCCGAGAGGGGCGAGCCCACGTAGCGGTCGAGCCGCTCCCAGCCGAGGTACGACTCGGGCGTGGTCAGGTGCTGCGGCGTGCGGTCCTTCACCGAGGCGAGCTGCGCGGTCGCGGGCTCGCCGAGCAGGGACCGGATTGTCTCCTCGGTCTCGCCGTACTGCCCCTCGCCCTTCTTGATCTCCCGCACGTTGCCGCGCTTGTCGATCAGGTACTCCGCCGGCCAGGAGTCGTTCTGGTACGCGTCCCACGTCTTGTAGCCGTTGTCGATCGCGACCGGATAGCGGACGCCGAGCTTGCGCGTGGCCTCGCGGACGTTCGAGACCACGTGTTCGAACGCGAACTCGGGCGTGTGCACGCCGACGATCACGAGCCCGGCCTTGCGGTAGCGCTTGTCCCACGCCTCGAGGTGCGGAAGCGTGCGCAGGCAGTTGATGCACGAGTACGTCCAGAAGTCGACGAGCACGACCTTGCCGCGGAGCCCCTGGAGGGTCAGCGGCTTCGAATTGATCCACTGGGACACTCCAGCGAAGTCGGGCGCCGCACCGTAGTTCGCGAGCTTGCTCGCTGCCGGCTCGGCCTTGAAGCGCGCGGGGCCGCGGTGCTGGAGCTTCGCGAGCTCGTCCCGTGCGACCGAGCTGCGCTCCGCGCCTTGCAGCGCGTGCGTGTAGTCCGGGAACCAGGTCTGCAGCTTCGTGTCGGCGTTGAAGACGAGCGCGAGCGCGGCCAGCGCCAGGACCACGCCGAGGCCGGTGCGCAGCGCCTGGGCGTTCATCCGGATGCGCCTCGTCGCCCGCTGGCCAAGCGCCGCGATCGCCAGCATCGGCAGTGCGGCGCCGAGCGCGTAGGCGAGGGTGATCGCGATCGTCTGCCAGCCGAGGTGCACGCGAGCGGCGTTCGCCGAGATCGCGCCGATGATCGGGCCGCCGCACGGGACGAATACGAGCCCGAGGCTCGCGCCGAGCAGGAAGCCGCCGCCGAGGTCGCTTCCGGGACTGCGGCGGCTCAGCCGAGCGAGCGGCCGCTCGAGCCAGACGCCGAACTGCGGGATGATGAGGCTAGCCGCCACGAGGAAGAGCAGGCCGATCGAGAGGTTGCGCAGGAAGTCCTGCGGCAGGTGGAGCTGTCGCAGCAGCCAGGTCGCCATCAGCGTGAAAGTCGCGAAGCTCGCGACGAGGCCGGCGATGATCGCGTACGGCTTACGCCGGCCGCCCGTCGCGCCGCCGGCGAACAGGATCGGCAGCACGGGGAACACGCACGGCGAGATCGCGGTGACGATGCCCGCGGCGAAGGCGATCGGGAGCAGGATCAGGAAGCGCCCGTCCATGCGCTATGGGTGCAGTCTGCTGGGGACGCCCGGCGTTACGCCTCGGCGGCCGGTGCGGATTGCGGCTCCGGCTGCTGCGCGGCCGGCTTCGGCCCGTTCCGCGACTGCTTCGGCTGGTTCTGGCCTTGCCCCTGGGTCTGCGCCTGGCCCTTCTTCTTACGCTTACGGCGTCTGCGGCGGGATCTACCGCCCGCGGCCTTCGGGGCCGGCAGATTGTCGGCGAGCGCGGTCGCGACCTCCTGGATCGTGCCGAGCCGCTCGCGGGCCGCGTCGATCAGCTGGTTCGCGCGCGGTGTGTAGCCCTCGGCCGAAGCCAGCAGCGCGGCCCCGACCTCTCGTGACTGATCCAGAGCTGCGTTGACGAGCTTCGCCGCGTTCTCCTCGTGCCGGTGGCCTCGCGAGTTGGCGAGTGCGCCGAGGAGCCGCTTGGCCTCCGGGAACTCGGCGCTGGCTCGCCGATCCTGAACCTTCCGGGTCGAGCGGGCGAGCCGCCACGTCCAGCGCGCCAGGATTTGCTCGGGCGCGTCGACCTTCGACTCGCCGAGCGCGCGCAGCAGCGTTCGAACACCTTGCACGCGATCCTTTTCCCAGGTCGGAGCCTGCGTCACGAGCGTGACCAGGTCGTCGAAGTCGGCGCGCTCGACCTTCATCGAGACGCGGTCGGCCAGCGCAGTCAGGCGCAGCCGTCGGTTCGGGTTCTCGGCGGCGCACGCGGTGAGGAACTGCTCGAGCGCGCCGCGGTTCGCCTTGCCTTCGGTGAACTTCTTCACGAACTCGACGCGCTCGTCGAAGCGGACGGCACGGCCGGCGATGGTGGCCCAGTAGAGCTGCTCGTCGTCGTCGAGGAAGTGCGGGTCGATGCGCTGCCACTCGCGGTCGATCACGGCGAGGCGGCGCTTCACGTCAGGGGTGACCGGCACGAGCCACGGCGCCGGCGAGAGCTTCCGCCGCGCCCGCCGCTGGACGCGCCGCCGCGGAGCGGGCGTCACACGCGCGCCCTCGCGGTAGAAGTCCGCGTCGAGCAGGCTGTGCAGCGAGACGACGCGCTCGTTGTGCGTCGCGCCCTTCGGGACGAAGTCGACGACGACGCCGGCTTCCTTGCGCGGGTGCATGCGCATGATCCGGCCGATGCGCTGCTGGTAGACGCGGCGCGAGGCGGTCGGCGCGAGGTGCATGCAAACCGTGGCGCGCGGCGAGTTCCAGCCCTCGGCGAGGAGCATCGCGTTGATCAGCACGTTGATCTCTCCCCGCTCGTAGGCCGCGAGCGTCTCGGCGAGCTGCACTGGCGGCGTCTTGCCGCTGACCGCCTCGGCCTTCAGGCCGACCGCGCGGAACTCCTTCGCCAGGTTGTACGCGTGCTCGACACCGGCCGCGTAGACGATCCCCGGCGTGTTCTCGAAGCGGTCGCGGTAGAGGCTCGCGGCCGCCTGGTTTAGTGCCTGGTGGTCGAGCACCGCTGCCAGGGCGCGCTCCTCGAAGTCGCCGCCGACGATCGGCACCGACGAGATCGCGGCCGCCGGCGGCACGCGCAGGCAGCGCAAGGGCGCGATCAGGCCACGCCGCGCGGCGTCCCCGAGGGGCAGCTCGTCGATCGAGGCCGGGAAGACGTCCGAGACCTGCTTGGCGATCAGCTGCTCGGTCGCCGTCATGCCGATGTAGATCGGGTCCGAGAAGCTGCGGATTGCCTGGCTCGTCTTCTCGCCGAGCGCCGTGTGCGCCTCGTCCGCGATCACGAGCTGGTAGACGGTCGGATCGAGGTCCTTCCAGTGCCGGGCGAACCAGGCGTAGGTTTGGACGGTGACGGGATTCTTCGACTTCGCGTGCGTTCCCTTGAGGACGGCGTCCTCGAAACGCTTGCCATAGCCCTCCGCGGTCAGCTCGCGGTTGAACTGCGAGACGAGCAGCCGGCGGTGCGTGAGGATGAGGACGCCCAGCGTGCGCGCCGCCTCGACGAAGCCGGCCGCGGCGATCGTCTTTCCCGAGGCGGTGGGGTGGCGGAAGCGGTAGCGCCGGCTCGCGCCGGGGTCCTTGCCGTGATGCTCCTCGGGCAGCTCGAGCTCGTCGGCCCGCTCCTCGAGGTGAACGCCGAGATCCTCCTCGTCCTCCTCGGGCTCGGCCTCGTGGTGCCCGTTCTCGCCGTTGCCGTTGCCGTTCGCCTCCGCGACCTGGGTGGCGGCGATCAGCTCGGTCAGCATGCCGGCCAGCGCGTCGATCTGGTGACGGCGCAGCTCGGTGCCAGACGCGGTACTGGGCGGCCGCTGGCTGAGCACGCGCTCCAGCCCGAGCATCAGGGCGTAGCGGATCTTCCATTCGTACGACGGTTCCCGCTCGCCGGCCTCGGTCTCCGCCAGCGCGTCGTCCAGCGCTCGTCGCCTCGCGGTCTCCGGCGCAAGCGCGACTGCCGGGTCTTCATCCGGATGGAGGAAGGGTTCCCCGGCCCATGCTTCGGCCTGGAGGGCGGAAGCGGCAAGGCCGTCCGGAGCCTCCGGCGCCAGCGTCGATTGCTGAGTCGCTTCTTGCATACATGCAGCACGTCGCCGTGCCGCGAATCTCAGTGAGAGAGCGCGCTCGTGCGTGTTTCAGTGGCCGAGCGTCGCAGCCGAAGCATACCCGATCCGGGGGCCGTTGGCCTAGCCGCCGAGGCCGCCGAAGACGGCGAACGGGTTGCTGGGAGTGACTTCCCAGACGACCTCGCCTCCGGGCTGCGCCTCGCCGTGGAGGCGGCGGGCGAGCTCGCGTGCCTCTTCCTCCGACGAGGCGCCCACGATCACGTACTTCCAGCGGCGCGCGACGTCGTAGCCCTCGCCCTCGAGCTCGTCGGCGAGCTTCTCCGCCTCGCCGTGCGAGTCACGCTCGACGCGCACCTCCCACGGCGCGTGGCCGTGCTCGAGCTCCTCTTCCTCCCACGTCTCAGCAGGCGGCTCGCCCGACCAGCGCTCTTCGTCGGGGAGCCAGCGCTCGCTCACCGTCTCCGCCGCCTGGATGCCCTCCTCGGACAACTCGGCCTCGACGATCTGCCGCGCCTGATCGAGCCCGGCCGGCGAGTCGAGGTAGACGAAAACGGTGTCCTCATCGTTCGACACGGCGAGCCGCCGGCCCTTCAGCTCGTCCGCGAGGCGTTTCGCCTCGTCGGAACCGCCGCCGACGCCGAGCCGCCCGAGCAGGGTCTCGGCGTGGGCGGCCTCGCCCAGCTCGACTCGTATGCGCCAGTCGTCGCTCATGCTCTCGCTCCAGCGCCCAGCTCGGCGAGCGGGCGCCCGAACATCCTCTCTGAAATGCCGACCTGGTCGAGGTACTTGGTGATCCCGCCGAGCCAGAAGGGCCAGCCCGCGCCGAGCAACAGCGCCGTGTCGACGTCCTTAGCCTCGGCGACGACGCCTTCCTCGAGCAGATGGTGGATCTCGTCCGCCAGCGCCTCGAGAGCCGCGTCGAGCAGCTCCTCGCGCGAGAGCGGCGCCTGCTCGCGGACGACGATGTCGCTGCTGCCCTCCGCGTAGCCGGCGAGCGTCGGCGAGAGCGGGAAGCGGTCCGGGTAGGCGGCGTGGAGGGTCTCGAGCACGTGGTTGGCGACGCGCGGCCCGACCATCTGCAGCAGCACCGACGGGGCCATCGGCAGGCCGAGCGCGAGGATCGCCTCGTCCGCCTCGTCGGGGTCGGTGCCGCGCTCGATCGCGTCGAGGACGACGCTCATCAGGCGCGTCAAGACGCGGTTGACCACGAAGGCAGGGGCGTCGGCGACGAGCACCGGGCGCTTCCGCAGGCCTTCTGCGAAAGCCCAGGCCGTGGCGAGCGTCTCGTCGTCGGTCGCCGGGGTGGTGACGAGCTCGACGAGCGGCAGGACTGCGACCGGGTTGAAGAAGTGGATGCCGACGTCGGCGCCCATCTCTTCGACCGACAGGCTGGAGGTGTTGGTCGCGAGAACGCAGTCGGACCGAGTGTGCTCACGCAGCTCGGCGAAGACATGCTGCTTTACGCCGAGCTCCTCGAAGACCGCCTCGAGCACGAGGTCGCAGTCGGCGAAATCCCCGTAATCCGTCGAGGTCGAGACCAGCGAGGCCAGGAAGCGGGCCTTGCCCTCGTCGTAGCGGCCCCTGGCGACCTGCTCCTCGAGGCTCTCCTCGATCGCCGGCCGGGCCTGGGCAAGCGCTTCTTCGCTGACGTCGCGCATCGCGACCGGCACCTCGAGCCGGTGGAGCACCAGGGTCGCGAGCTGCGCCGCCATCAGGCCCGCTCCGACGATCCCGACCTTCCGGATCTGCCTGGGCTCGGCCTGTGGTTTCCCGGGCGGGTTCTTCGCACGCCGCTCGACGAGATCGAATGCGTACAGCGACGCCTGGGCGTGGCGCCCCGGGAGCAGCCTGCCGATGGTGTCCTCCTCGGCCCGGTAGCCCTCTTCGAGCGACCAGCCGGTAAGCGCGCCCTCGATCAGCTCGAGCGCGTTGTACGGGGCGGGCGTCGCCGTGTGTACTTGGTCGTCGAGGCGCGCGACCGCCTTCCGCATCACCTCGGCCACGTCCACTTCGGGCGCACGGTGACTGTCACTGTGACTGTCACCGGGGTTTCCGAGGCCGAGCGCGAACGCGATCGACTCGTCGACGAACTCCGCCGGCTCGAGCAGCCGGTCAGCGAAGCCCAGCTCAAAGGCCTTCGGGCCGGTCAGCATCCGGTTCTGGCGGAGCGGGTTCTCCACGATGAACTTCACGGCGGCCTCCGGCCCCACGAGCCGCGGGACGAGCTGGGTGCCTCCCCACGCGGGCACGATGCCGAGGAAGCACTCCGGGCAGGCGAAGTGGCGAACGGCCGTCGAGATCGTGCGCGCGTCGCAGTGCAACGCGATCTCTACACCCCCGCCGAGACACGCGCCGTTGATCGCCGCCACGGTGGGGTAGGGCAGGGCTCGGATGCGCCCGAACAGCTCGTGGCCGGCGCGGCTTCCCTCGACGGCGAGCTCCTGCGTGGCCCCGGGAAACTCCGTCACGTCGGCGCCCGCGGCGAAGATGAACGGCTTTCCCGTCAGCACCAGCGCTTCCCACTCGCCCTCCTCCAGCTCGGGCAGCAGCCGCTCGAGCGACTCGAGCGCCCTGCGTCCGAAGAAGGTCGGCTTCTTGTGGTCCTCGCCGTTGTCGATCGTGACCAGCGCCACCGCACGGCCGTCCGGCGCGAGGACGCGCGCCAGCTTGAACTCAGTGTCCGGCAGCGACGTTCTCCCAGACCAGCGCCGCGCCCATGCCCATCCCGACGCAGAGTGCGCTGAGGCCGTATCGCACCTCCGGCCGCTCGCGGAAGCCGTAGGCGAGCTGGGCGAGCAGTCGCACGCCGGTCGCGGCCAGCGGGTGGCCGCAGGCGATCGCGCCGCCGTACGGGTTCAGCCGGTGGTCCTGGGGGTCGATTCCAACCCCGTCGCACCAGCTGAGCACCTGCACCGCGAACGGCTCGTTCAGCT
>JBIOZO010000078.1:0-3138 GCA_044871215.1 Gaiellaceae bacterium
CGCTCGGGCGGCACGTAGGCGAGCGTCCCAGGGACGTCACCGGTCGCGGTCAGCGACTCCTCTTCGGCGAGCTGGGCGAGCCCGAAGTCGAGCAGCCGCGCGGAGAGGCCCTCGCCCTCGGCGAGCAGGACGTTCGAGGGCTTGACGTCGCGGTGGACGATCCCGCGCGCGTGCGCGTGCGCGAGACCCTCGAGCACCTGCGCGGCGGTCTCGACGGCCCCACCGTCGTCCAGGTCGCCGGCCCGCAGCGCTTCGCGCATGGTCTGGCCCGGGACGTACTCGTAGGCGATGTAGACGTTGCGCGAATCGCGCTCCATTCCGTAGGCGCGCAGGCAGCGCTCGTGCCGCAGCCGCGCCGCCGCCAGGGCCTCGCGCTCTGCCCGCGTTGCCGCCTTGCCCTCGCGCGCCACGATCTTCAGCGCGACGTCGAGCCCGGTGCGCTCGTCGCGGGCCAGCCAGACCGACCCGGAGCCGCCGCTGCCAAGCGGTCGCAGGGGGCGATAGCGCTCGACGACGAGCTCGCTGGTGGAAAGGGCAAGCGCCGCCTCGGCCACGAGACCTTGGGGTTTCGCCCCGCCGGCCGGAATCCTGCGCCGGCCGTCCGACACGGTAGAGTGACCCGACTTTTTCCTGCAAAACCGGCCCCCCTATGACCGAAAACGACACCGACATCGATTTCGACTTCTTCGAGGACGAGCCGCCCACCCAGGAAACTTCGCGGACGGAACGGCTCATCCCCCGGCGCGGGCCGCGTGGGCCTCAGCAGCCCCCGAGGGCGCCGACGAACCTGACGCCGCTGCTGCGGCTGATCGGCCTCATCGCCTTCGCAATCCTGGTCGTCGTCCTGCTCGTGATCTGGGTGCAGAGCTGCCAGGAGACAGGCAAGGACAAGACCTACAAGAGCTACATGGCCAAGGTCTCCGACGTAGCCGGCTCGTCGGCGCAGATCGGTAAACAGCTGAGCTCGGTGCTGCTCGCCCAGGGGCTGAAGGAGGCGCAGGTCGAGCAGCGGGTCGCGGGCCTGGCGCGGCAGGAGCAGCTCGACGTCCAGCGGGCGCGGGCGATCACGCCGCCGGGGACGCTGCGCGACGAGCACCAGGCGCTGATCCAGGCGCTGCAGTTCCGCGTCAGCGGCCTGAACGGCCTGGCGAGCGCGCTGGCGGCGACCGCCAACGTCAAGGACTCCACACGCGCGGGCACCGTGCTCGCGAGCCAGATGCAGCGCTTGCTGGCGAGCGACGTCATCTACGAGGACTCGTTCAAGGCGCCCGCGGCGGCCGAGCTCGACCGGCAGGGCGTCACCGGCACGAACGAGAGCGGCGGGCCGCTCGTGCCCGACTCGAACTTCCTGCAGAGCTCCGAGCTCGTCACGCCGACCGCCATGGTGACCGTCGTCGACAAGATCCGCGGCAGCGCGTCGACGCCGTCCACCGGCGGCCTGCGGGGCACGAACATCGTCTCGGTCAAGGCGCAGCCGGCCGGCACGGAGCTGAGCACCTCGACCCAGACGACCGTCGTCGTCCGCACGAACCTCTCGATCGACGTGACCGTCGAGAACTCCGGCGACTCGCAGGAGGCGAACATCCCGGTCACCTTGCGGATCGTCCAGTCGGGCGTGCCCGCCGTGGTCAAGAAGGCGACGATCGGCTTCATCTCGCCCGGCGAGCAGCGGACGGTCAGCTTCACGAACTTCCCCGCGCCGAGCTTCCAGAGCCCCGCGCAGATCAAGGTCGAAGTCCAGCCCGTCGAAAACGAGTCGAACACGAGCAACAACTCGGCCGACTATCCAGTCCTCTTCTCCATCCAGTAGGCCTTGAGCGTCTCCAGCGGGACCGCCGCCTGGATCGCGATCGCAGCGACGGTCGTCGCGGTCATTGCGCTGGCCGCGGTGGCCTGGGTTCTGCTGCGTGTGCGACGGCTGCGCGAGGGCCAGGCCGTCCTGCTCGGCGACGGCAAGACCGACCTCGTCGACTTCGCGGTGTCGCTCCAGGGCCGGATCGACGACCTGCACCGGGCCGTCGACGAGATCGCCGCGGGCCTCGTCCGTGTCGACCGGCGCGTCGACAGCTCGGTCGCGAACACCTCGATCGTCCGCTACGACGCCTACGAGGACACCGGCGGCCACCAGTCGGCCTCGCTCGCGGTGCTCGACTCGGCGCGCACCGGCGTCGTCGTCACCGCGATCCAGGGCCGCGACTACGCGCGCATCTACATGAAGGAGCTCGACCGCGGCCGCGCCTCGATCGCGCTCTCGCCGGAGGAAGCGGAAGCCGTTGAAAGAGCTATGTCCCGCTAGAGTTTCCGGCGCGATGCAGCAGGTTCTTGTGTTGAACGCGAGTTACGAGCCGCTGAACGTCACGACAGTTCGGCGGGCGCACGTGCTCGTCTTCAAGGGCAAGGCCGAGGTGATCGAAGAGCTCGAGCAGCCCCTACGTTCGGCGACAGGGGCGTTCCCGTGGCCGCACGTAATCCGTCTCGTCCAGTACGTGCGCGTGCCGCGAACGCTGCAGCGCAAGATCTCGCGTCGGGCGCTGTTCGCCCGCGACGGCTGGCGCTGCATGTACTGCGGCACCTCCAGCGGCCGCCTCACCCTCGACCACGTCGTGCCGCGCTCGCGGGGTGGCGACTCCGTGTGGGAGAACGTCGTCACCTCGTGCGCGCCGTGCAACATGCGGAAGGGCAATCGCCTGCCGCACGAGATCGAGATGCCGCTCCGTAAGCCGCCGCGCGCGCCCGCGCCGGTGCTCTTCATCCACCTGGCGACCCCGAAGATCCCGAACCGCTGGCAGCCCTACCTGACCGGCTTAGGCGAGTCGGCGTCGTCGGCGGCGACCGCCTAGTCCCGCTCGACCGGCAAGCCGAGCTGCTCCCACTCGCTCCACGAGCCTGGGTAGAGCCGGCCCTCGCGGCCCTGCAGGAACAGGCGATGCAGCGCGATGCAGGCGGTGACCCCGGACCCGCAGTAGGCGACGAGCTCTCCTCCCTGCAACTCTGGTACGGGCTCGTCCCAGGGAGCGTTGTGTGCGCCGGGAATGCGGCCGGGAACCCTGTCGATCGGGTTCGGCTCACCGCGGAATCGCTCCGGGCGCCGCGCGTCGACGACGAGCAGCTCGTCCAGCCGGCGCGCCAGCTCGTCGG
>JBIOZO010000079.1:0-2877 GCA_044871215.1 Gaiellaceae bacterium
ATCTCGAGGCCGGCGTTCTGCATCTCGACGTAGGTCGAGTCGCGCCCGAAGACCTGGGCCAGGCGGTCGAGGTCGGCCCGGGCGTCGTCGGCGCGGTTCTCCTCGAGCGCCTTGCAGACCCGCCCCGAGAGGCAGCCGGAGAGCGCGACGAGGCCCTGCGAGTGCCGCTCGAGCAGCTCCCAGTCGACCCGAGGCTTGTAGTAGTAGCCCTCCAGGTAGCCGGCCGAGGCGAGCTTGATCAGGTTCGAGTACCCCGTGTTGTCCTCCGCCAGGAGTGTCAGGTGCGCGTAGCCCTTCCGCTGCGCTCGCCGGTCGTCGGCGACGTAGAGCTCGCAGCCGATCAGCGGCTTGACGCCGACCTTGCCGGTCTCCTTCACCAGCTCGACCGCACCGGCCAGCGAGCCGTGGTCGGTGAGCGCGACCGCCGGCATCTCGAGCTCGGCCGCGCGGGCCGCGAGCCCGGGGATGCGGCACGCCCCGTCGAGGATCGAGTACTCGGAGTGGACGTGCAGGTGGACGAAGTCGGCCTGGGCCACGGGAAGTCGAGTGTAGTGCGCCCCTCGGCTAGCCAGAAACGAGGCGCTCGCCCGACTCCGCGTCGAACAAATGGGCCTCGTCGGGACGCACGCGGAGCGCGATTCGCTCGCCGCGCTCGGGAGCCAATCTCGCCTCGGTGCGGGCCACGAGCCGGGTCATTCCGCCCTCGTTGTCGGGCAGCCGCGCCGCGCAGAAGACGTACGCGTCCGCGCCGAACTCCTCGACCACCTCGACGTCCGCGGGGATCCCCTCGCCCCCGAGCTCGAGGGCCTCCGGCCGGAGGCCGACCACCACCTCGGAGCGGCCGTCGAGCCGCGCCGGCAGCTCGATCGGCTGGCCGGCGAACGTGACCGAGCCGTTCGTGCACGTCACCTCGCAGAGGTTCATCGCCGGTGAGCCGATGAAGCCCGCGACGAAGCGGTTGGCGGGCTCGTCGTAGAGCTCGCGCGGCGTACCGACCTGCTGCAGCCGCCCGCCGTCCAGCACCGCGACGCGATGGCCGAGCGTCATCGCCTCGGACTGGTCGTGCGTGACGTAGACCGTCGTCGTGCCGAGGTCGTGCTGCAGCGCGGCCACATCGGCGCGCATCTGCACCCGGAGCTTCGCGTCCAGGTTCGAAAGCGGCTCGTCCATCAGGAACACGCTCGGCAGCCGGATGATGGCGCGGCCCATCGCCACGCGCTGGCGCTCGCCGCCGGAGAGCTGCGACGGCTTGCGGTCGAGGAACCGCTCCAGGCCGAGACGTCGCGCGACCTCCGCCGCGCGGGCCTCGCGCTCGGCCTTCTTAACGCCCGCCATCTTGAGTGGGAAGGCGATGTTCTGGGCGACCGTCAGGTACGGGTAGAGCGCGTAGTTCTGGAAGACCATCGCGATGTCGCGCTTCTTCGGCGGCACGTCGGTGACGTCGACCCCGCCGATCAGGACCCCGCCGGCGTCCACCTCCTCGAGGCCTGCGAGCATCCGCAGCGCGGTCGTCTTGCCCGAGCCGGACGGGCCGACGAGCACCATCAACTCGCCGTCGGCGATCTCGAGGTCGAGCCGGTCGACGGCGGGAACGTCGCCGCCGGCGTAGAGCTTCGTCGCCCCCACGTAGCGAACGTCAGCCACCGTCGCCTCCACGCTCGGCCGTGACAGCCGCCTCGAGCTCCTCGCGCGCGCGGGCCTGCGCCTCGGCGCCGGCACCGAGCGCGTCCAGGCCGAGCAGCGCCGCCCCGACGATCGGAGGCGACTCGGGCGTGGCCACGGTCGCCCGCGGCGCCAGCTGCCGCAGCTGGTCCTCGACCGCGCTCGTCAGGCGCCCGTCGCCCTGCAGGAGGCCGCCGCCGAGCAGCACCTCGGCCGCCTCGTTCCGCAGCTCGAGCCGGTCGAGCGCGACGCGCGCCATCGCCACGATCTCGGCGGCCAGCCGCTCGACGATCCCGGCGGCAACCTCGTCCCGTTCCGCCTCGGCGAAGACCACAGGCGGCAGCTCGAGCAGCCGCCGTGACGGGATCGCCCCGCGGTGGATCGCTTCCGCCAACTCGTGCGGCGTCTCGAGCCCGAAGTGCGCCGGAACCGCCTGCTCCAGCGAGGTCCGCGGGCCGCGGCCGTCCTGGCTCCGTGCGGCAGCAGCGAGCGCCGCGTTGCCGACGTCCGAGCCGCCTCCCCAGTCGCCGGTAATCGTGCCGAGCGCCGGGAAGCGCGCGTGCCGGCCGTCCTCGGAGACGCCGACGCAGTTGATCCCCGTACCGCAGACGACCGCGACGCCCCAGCCGCGCTCGGTGCCCGCGCGCAGGACGGCAAAGGTGTCGTTGTCGACCTCGACTCGGTCGGCCCAGCGCCGCGCCTCGACGGCTTCGCGCAGCTCGCGCTCCTCGCTCGGGAAGTCGACTCCCGACATGTTCAGCTGCGCGATCTCGGCCTCGCCGGGCTTGGCGCCGGCTTGCTCGAACAGCCGGTCGAGCACACCGAGCGCACGCTCGAGGCCGAGGTTCTGCGGCGAGCTCTCCGGGCCGCGCACGAGCTCGAGCAACCCGCCGTCGCGCGCCAGCAGCGCCAGGTGCGTCTTCGACGCGCCGCCGTCGACGGCGATCACGGCCGCGCTCATACCGCAGCCTCCCGCGGGGCGAGCAGCGGCTCGACGAGCTCGTCGATAAGCGCATGCTGGCCGATTAGGGGATGCGCCAAAAGCGCCTTGCGCGCAAGCTCGAGGTCCTGCGCCGCCGACGCGGCCGCCGCCAGCCGCTCGTAGGCAGCGACATGCTGGGCCAATCCCAGCAGCTCCGGCGCGAGCGGCGCCTGCGGGAGCGGCTCGATCGAGTGCCGCGTCACGCGCGCCGGCACCTCGACCACGTCGTCGGC
>JBIOZO010000080.1:0-19122 GCA_044871215.1 Gaiellaceae bacterium
ATCAGCGACAGGGCCATCAGCCGGTAGCCGAAGATCGGCTTCCGCGCCATCACGGAGATCACCTCCGAGGCGATGCCGAAGCCGGGCAGCATCATGATGTAGACGGCCGGGTGCGAGTAGAACCAGAAGATGTGCTGGTAGCCGAGCGGATAGCCGCCGGCCGTGAAGTCGAAGAAGTGGGTGTGCATCACCCGGTCGAACATGACGAAGAACTGCGAGCCGGCGATGAACGGCGTCGCGATCACGACCAGCAGCGAGGTCGTGAAGTTCGCCCACACGAGCAGCGGCATGCGCCAGAAGGTCATCCCCGGCGCGCGCATCGTGATGATCGTGACCAGGAAGTTGAGCGCGGTCATGATCGAGCTCGCGCCGGCCCACTGGACGCCCATGTTGAAGAAGACCGTCCCCAGAGGCTGGTGCACCGAGAGCGGCGCGTAGCCTGTCCAGCCGGCCGCGAAGGCGCCGCCTGGGACGAGGAAGCTCGAGACCATCATCACGCCGGCGATCGGCAGCAGCCAGAAGGAGAGCGCGTTCAACCGCGGGAACGCCATGTCGGGCGCGCCCAGCATCAGCGGGATCACGTAGTTGCCGAGCCCCGCGAAGGCCGGGATCACAAACAGGAAGATCATCAGCGCGGCGTGGACTGAGAAGAGCCCGTTGAAGGTTTGGTTGTCGACGAACTGCATCCCGGGCCGCGCTAGCTCGGCGCGCATGAACATCGCGAGCAGGCCGGCGATCACGAAGAAGACGATCGTTGTCACCAGGTACTGGATCCCGATCACCTTGTGGTCGGTGTTGATCCGGAAGTAGTCGCGCCAGCTGCGGGCGCCGTGGCCGGAGTGGTCCTCGGGCTGCGTCGGGGCGCCGGTCGCGTAGCGCGCCCAGTAGTCGAAGCCGCCGAGGCCGACGAGGAAGCCGAGCGGCACCGTCGTCAGCTCGACCGTCGTGATCACCGAGCCGTCCCAGATCGGGTGCCAGCCCTCCGCCCAGCGCACCAGCACGACAATCCCGGCGCCGATCCCGAAGAAGAGGGCCATCATCCACGGCACGCGCAGCCAGCCCGGGGCGAGCAGCCGGCGGAAGCCGCGGGCCGGCGGTGCGGGCGCGGGGTGCTCGGCCTGTGCCTCGTTCTCGTGGAAGCCGACGATGGTGTCGCTCACTTGCCGCCCCCGGAGAGGTACTTGACGAGCGCGCCGATCTGCTCCGGCGGCAGCGTGGCGAACGTGCCCGGCATCGCGTTCGGGTAGCCCGGCTCGACGTACTTTCCTGGATCCACGATCGACTCTCGGATGAAGGTGTCCAACGGCTGGTTCGCCCGCCGGGCGGCCTCGCTCAGGTTATCGAGATCGGGGCCGATCGTTCCGGTCGAGTTCGCCGGCTTGAACGTGTGGCAGCCGTTGCAGCCGTTGTCCACGAACAGCTTCGCGCCGCTCGTGCCGCCCGGGGCGCCGTTGCCGGGGTTGGCCGTGCTGCCGCGGCTCTTCGCCCACTTGACGAAATCGGCCTCGGAGGTCACCTGCGCCTGGGAGCGCATCACGGCGTGGCCGAGGCCGCAGAGCTCGGTGCAGATGACCGGGAAGATGCCGTCCCTGGTCGGGGTGATCACGAGCTTCGTCAGCAAGCCAGGGACAGCGTCCTGCTTCTGACCGAATTCGGGCACCCAGAACGAGTGGATCACGTCCGTCGACTGAAGCTGCAGCTGCACCGTTCGATGGATCGGCAGCCGCAAAGTCGCGGAGGTCGCGTTGCCATACCCCGGGTACTTGAACAGCCACGAGAACTGCTGCGCCATGACGCAGACGACCAGCGGCCTCAACGGGTCGCCGCTCTTGGGCTTGCACAGGCCGTTGACCGTCGACTTCTGGGCGGTCCTCGCGGCCGAGGCTGTCGCGGCGGTCGGCAGGTGCTCGTTCTTCGCGAGCACCACGGCGCTGACGATCGAGATCGCGGTCACGAGCGCGGCCGGCACCGCGGTCCAGACGATCTCGAGGCCCGTGTTGCCGTGCGTCGGCGGGCCGTCCTCGTCGTCGTCGGGCCTCGCGCGGAAGTGCAGGATCGCGTAGACGATCACGGCGGCGACAAGCGCGAAGATCGCGATGCAGATCGCGGTCACGAACCAGAAGACGAAGTCGATCCGGTCGGCCTGCTTGCTCGCCGGGTCGGGGAGCCACGGGATCAGCAAGGCCACCGCCGCGGCGCCAGCGCCGAACAGCATTCCCAGGACGACCAGCTGGACGATCGATCCCCTGCGCACCGAGGCCGAGACTACTGGACGCGGCGGTCCTGCTGCGAGGGAAGCGTCGTGCGTGTAAACGACCTTAGAAACGCCTGCAACGAGCAGGATTCAGTCGCGGCAAATCTGGGTAAGGAGGGTGCACAACCCCGTTAAGGAGGAACCCAATGGGACTCGGTGTAAGCATTCTCTTGATCGCAGCTGGTGCGATCCTCGCCTTCGCAGTGAACGCGACCGTCTCGGGCGTGGACATCCAGACGATCGGGTGGATCCTGCTGGTCGTCGGGATCATCGGCGCCGTGCTCTCGATGATCTTCTGGTCGTCGTGGGCGGGCCCCGGTTACTGGTCGGGCCGCCGCCGCGCCGGATACGTCGACGACGCGCCTCCGCCCGGCTACTAGGCCGCGCGACACCAGCGTTTCACCGGAGCGGCCGAAAGGCCGCTTCGGCGTTTGGAACCGCAACGCTCAGGTGACACGGCAGGCATGGCGGCGGCGGGGTCGACGAAGGAGGAGCGGGCGCTCCATTTGCTTGCGCGCGTGGTCTCGGACAGTCCGTTCCGCGCGCGCGAGCTGATCGACCGGGTGTGCACCGGCACGCGCGACGTCTTCGGCCTCAAACGCGTGGAGTGGCATCCGCCCCACGAGCTCGTGCCGGTGCAGGACGAGGGAACGCCACCTCTCGACGAGAGCGACCTCTCGGTGCTGAGCGCCCTCGGTGAGGCGGCCGCCGCGGTGGCCGAACGCGCGCGTGACGTCGGCGACGCCGACCGGCTGAAGTACGACTTCGTCTCGATCGCGTCCCATGAGCTGCGGACGCCGATCTCGGTCGTGCACGGGATCGCGGCAACGCTGCATGCGCGGGTGGACGACCTGGAGCCCGACCAGGTGCACGCGCTGCTTGCGCAGCTCGTGATCCAGACCGATCGCCTCCGTGACCTCGCCGACCAGCTGCTCGACCTCTCGCGGATCGAATCCGGCGGCGCGGCCGGCCCGCCCGAGCCCTTCGACCCGCGCGAGCGCCTCGACGATCTGACGGCACGTATCGCGGGCGACCGCGCCGCTGACGTGCATGTGCTCGTCGAGCCGGGGAGCACCGTCGTCGCCGATCCCGTCGCGTTCGACCGGGTCGCCGCCAACCTGATCCTGAACGCGCTCCGGTACGGCGAGCCCCCGGTGGAGGTGCGCGCCGAGCAGAACGATCGGTTCCATCTGATCGTCGAGGACCACGGGCCGGGTGTCGCTCCGGAGTTCGTGCCACGCCTGTTCGAGCGGTTCACACGGAGCGACGAATCGCGCCGCGCCGGATCGCCTGGTGCCGGGCTCGGCCTTGCGATCGCCAACGCATACGCGAAGGCGATCGGCGGCGAGCTCGCCTACGAGGCCGCCGAGCCGAGCGGCGCGCGCTTCAGGCTGTCGCTACCGGCAGCTCGAAGCTGAAGCGCGACCCCTCGCCCTCGCGCGACTCGACCCAGATCGTGCCGTTCATCCGTCGCACGAGCTCGCGGGAGATGTACAGGCCGAGCCCGGTGCCGCCGACGCCGCGGGTCAAGTTCGGGTCGACCCGGTAGAACTTGTCGAAGATCCGGCGCTGCTCCCCGGGCGGGATGCCGAGGCCGTGGTCGACGACGCTGAAGCGGACCGCGTGGTCGCGCCGCCCGATCTCCAGCTCGACCCTGCCGCCGTCGGGCGAGTACTTGATCGCGTTGTCGACGAAGTTGGTCAGCACCTGCCGCACCTTGTCGGGGTCGCCCAGGATCGGAGGCAGTTCCTGCTCGCAAGCGAAGGCCAGGTCCACGCCGGAGGGGAGATGCACCCGGGCCGCCTCGACGACGGTGCGCGCGAGCTCGCGCGGGTCGTGGGTGCCCAGGTCGACCTGGACACGGTCGGCGTCGAGCCTGCTCGCCCAGAGGATGTCGTTGACCGTGCGGGCGAGCCGGTCGGACTCGGTGGCAATCACGCCGAGCAGGTTTGCGCTCTGGGTCTCGTCGAGCTGCAGGTCCTCCCGCTGGAGGGTGAGCGCGGCGCCGTAGATCGCCGCGAGCGGCGTGCGCAGCTCGTGCGACACCGTCGAGACGAAATCGCTGCGCAGCTCCTCGAGCACGCGGTCGGCGGTCAGGTCGCGGAAGGCGTAGACCGTACCTTCGTTGAACTCGACCGCCGCGATCGAGAGCCACAGCTCGCCGCCCGGCAGTTCGAGCGGCAGGGTCTCCGCGCTCGACCCGGTCGCCGGTGTGGACGCCACCGGGACGCTGTCGGCGATCGCCGTCCAACCCGGGATCGCCTCGGCGGCGGGCCTGCCGACGACGTCCTCGACCGCGAGGCGGGTGACGGCCTCCGCCGCGCGGTTCCAGAGTCGGACAACCCCTTCGCGGTCGAGCATGAACACACCGTCGCCGATGTGCTCGAGCACGCGCGCCGCATCGGCCCGCTGCTCGGCCTCCGCGAACAGCCTCGCGTTGTCGACGGCCGCCGCGGCTCGGCGGGCGAGCTCCTCGGCCGTAACGAGGTCGGCGTCGGTGTAGAGCCGGTCCGGCTGCTCCGACAACAGCGTGATCGCGCCGAGCACCCGGCCGCGGGCGATCAGCGGCATCGACATCAGCGAGGTCATCTCGATTCTTCGCAAGGCCTCCAGGAACTCGGCGTCGCCACGGCTCGCGCGTTGGAGGTGCTCGTCCGTCACCTCGGCGATCAGCTCCGCCTGGCCGCTGCCGATCACGCGGCCGGGGCCGTGCGGATCGTCGGCTCTCGCGGGGAAGCGCTCGAGGAACTCGTACGCAGCCGCCTGCGCCTCGACGTCACGATGCGCGACGGCCACCCGCTCGAGCCGGTCGTCCCGGACCAGGTCGACGATGCACCAGTCGCCGAGGTACGGAACCGCCAGCGCGCTCAGCCCGTGCAGCGCGGCGATGTGGTCGAGCGTCGAGCCGAGGAGCTCGCTCGCCTGGGCGAGGAACTCGAGGCGCCTGCTGGCGGCACGCTCGGCCTCGAAGAGACGGGCCTGCTCGATCGCGAGCGCGACACGGTCGGCGAGCAGCTGCATCGTGCGCTCGTCGTCGTTCTTGAACACGCGCGCGGTGACCGAGCCGACGTGCATCACGCCGAGCAAGCGGCCCTCGACGAGCAGCGGGACGCCGAGCAGCGAGATCAGGCCGCGTTTCACCAGCAACGGGTTCACGACCTCGGCGCGCCGCACGTCCGGGATGTAGACGGGCTGCCGCGTCGCCGCCACGCGGCCGGCGAACCCCTTGCCGACGGGCACGCGCACGCGCGCCTCGACCTCCTCCTCGAGCCCGCGTGCCCACGAGGCGACGAGCTCGTCGCCGGTCTCGTCGAGCAGCAGGATCACCGCGGTATCGGCGCGCATCACCTTGCGCACGCCGCCGAGCAGGTCGTGCAGCAGCCGGTCGAGGTCGAGGTGCGTGAGCGCGGCCTCGGAGATCACCTCGAGGTCCCGTAGCCGCGCGACGACGTCCTCCGCCTGGGCGCGTGCCTCGCGTTCCCGCGAGAACAGCGTTGCGTTGTCGACGGCGAGAGCGGCCCGCAGCGCGAGCTCGGAGGCCAGCACGATCTCAGCCTCGCCGTAGCGGCGTCCCGACTCGGAGAACGCCAGCGTGAGGGCGCCGATCGTACGGGCACGTGCGACCAGCGGAACCGCGACGGCGGACTTGGGGTCGAGCCGCGCGATCAGTTCGTGGTGGCGCTCGTCCCGCGTGGTCGCGTCGAGCTCGGCAGGGCCGAAGTCCTCGAAGAGCGCCGGCTCGCCCGAGCGAATTGACCGCCCGGCCGGCTGCGGCGAGTCGATCGTCGGCGGATAGAGCGCGCGCATCTCGCGCAGCAGCTCCTCCTTGCCCGGGTTGGTCGCGCAGACGGCGACCTGCTTGATCGTGACGCCATCCTCCTCGAGCACGTCGACGATGCACCAGTCCGCGAGCGCCGGCACGGCGAGCTTCGCTACCTGCACGAGGGTCTGCTCCCAGTCGAGCGACGCAGCGAGCGCCTGGCCCGCCTCGGCGAGGAAGCGCACGCCTTCGTCGGCCGGGCTCTTGAGCGTGTCGTGCTCGCTGGTCACATCGTTCCCCCCAAGGCGGCGCGGACGCCGAACTCTAACCGCGCAAGCGAGCTGACGACCGGCGGCGGCAACAGGCCCGCCGAGCAGACGTTCCCGGTCCGCGGGACGCTCGCCGCCGGCGCCCGGACGCGGCCTCCGGCGCCTTTGGTCAAGGCAGCGGAGTCACTGGTGGTTCGTACGGCTTGACACGCGCGCCGCGAGGACTCAGGATCGGGATGCGGCACCGGTTACGCGGGGGGCAATGCATGCGAGACCGGGCTGCGGGGAGGCCGTTGTGCCAGAGGGTGAAGTTCGATGAAACGGTTCTTGAGCCGCGTCCTCGAGTCCCGGTTCTCCACAGCTGTCACCGCCAGCGTCCTGACTGCGATCGTCGTCGGTGGTGTCGGCGCCGCGCTCGCGACGATCCCCAGCACGCCCGACAAGGTGTTCACGGGTTGCTACAAGACCGGCGGCAGCGGTGACCTGCGCCTGATCGACAAGCAGGCGGGACAGACCTGCAAGGCGAGCGAGCTCGAGGTGTCCTGGAACCAGCAAGGCCAGCCCGGCGCCAAGGGCGCGACCGGTTCACGCGGTGCGACCGGCGCACGGGGCGCGACCGGCGCGAGAGGCCCAACCGGCGCTGCGGGCGCTCCCGGCGCCAAGGGTGCGACAGGCTCGCGCGGGGCGACCGGCGCACGGGGCGCGACCGGCGCAAGAGGCGCGACCGGCACAGCGGGGACGAACGGCTCGCCCGGCGCGACCGGCCAGCGCGGCCCGACGGGCGCAAGAGGCGCGACCGGTTCTGCGGGCGCGACAGGTGCTGCCGGCGGCCCGACCGTGGTCGGAGGCGTCGTGTCCTTTGTCGATCCGCTCGACACGAGCGGGTTCATCGGCATCGGTGGCGAAGCAAACCTGGCCTCCTCCGCAGGCGAAGCGGCCTCGCCGATCCCTGCCACAGGGACGCTGGCAGGGTTCCGGGCGCGTCTGAGCGCCGCCGCAGCGGGGAGCGTCGCCTTCACCGTGTACGTCAACGACGCCCCAACGTCCGTGACCTGCACGGTCGCGGCAGCGCAGACCACCTGTGTGGACAACGCCGGCACGGTGGCAGTCTCGCCCGGCGACACGATCGCGGTCGGCGTGGCAAACGGCAGTGGTCTTCTGCGCCACGTCAGCTGGTCGGCAAGGCTGGGGACGACGTAAATGGAGCACCCTCCCGAGACCCGCGGGCTCACGCGCAGCGGACTGATCAAGGCCGGCGCCGCGGCGGCGCTCGCAGTCGGGGCGAGCGGCACGGGCGCCGCTCTCGCCGGGCGGTCGTCCGCCCCGAGCATGGGGCCCGGGATCAAGAGCGCGAAGGGCGGCCCCGCCTACCTGCGACGGTCGAGCTACGCGCCGCTCGTGGGAACGAACTTCCGTTTCCACCTCCCCGGCGCGCAGGCGCTGAAGCTGAAGCTGGTGGAAGCGCGACCGCTGCGCGGCCCGGGCGAATCGTTCTCCCTGCTCTTCCGCGGTCGGCGACAGCTCGACATCGAAGGTGGCACGTACCGCATCGAGCACCGCGCGCTCGGCTCGTTCGAACTCTTCGTGAACCCGGTCGGTCGGGGAGTCAAGGGCCTCGATCTCGAGGCAGTCGTCAACCGGATCGCGACGTAGGAGGCTTCCGTGTCTGAACCGTTTCTCGCCTCGATAATCCTCTTCGCCGGCAACTTCGCGCCGCGCGGCTGGGCGTTCTGCAACGGCCAGATCCTCTCGATCGCTCAGAACACCGCGCTCTTCTCGCTGCTCGGGACGACCTACGGCGGCAACGGGCAGACCACGTTCGCGCTGCCGGACCTGCGCGGCCGCGCGCCGCTCAGCGCGGGGCAAGGGCCAGGGCTCGCGAACTACTCCCTCGGCGAGGTCGGAGGCGTGGAGTCGGTGACGCTGAACTCGAATCAGATCCCGCCGCACAACCACGCCCAGCCGGCTGCGAACGGGCAACAGACGACGAACCGCCCCAACGGCGCCGTTCCGGCCCGGGGCGGCGTGTACGCGAGCACGGCCGACGGCGCGTTGCTCGACCCGACGTCGCTCACCGGAGGCGGCCAGCCGCATGACAACCGGTCGCCGTACCTGGCGCTGAACTACATCATCGCCCTCGAGGGCATCTTCCCGTCGCGGAACTGATGCTCGAGCGGCGGCCCGCCGTCGCCGACGACGAGCCGTTCCTGCGCGAGGTGTACGCGAGCACGCGTCCCGACCTCGCCGGTTGGGACGAGGCGGCGCGCGAGACATTCGTAGACCTGCAGCTCCGCGCGCAACAGCGGGAGTGGGAGACCGCCTTTCCTCGGTCGGCCGACGAGGTGATCGTGCTCGACGGGCGCCCCGTCGGACGTCTGTGGGTGGCGTGGCTCGCCGAGGCCTGCGTGCTCGTCGACATGATCCTGCTCCCTGAGTTTCGCCGCGCCGGCTTGGGGACTCAACTCGTCGGGGACGTCCTGGCGGAGGCCGACCGGAGAGGTGTGCCCACGCGTCTGACCGTCGAGCGCGCCAACGGCCCGTCGCTGGCGTTCTGCGCACGGCTCGGCTTCGTCGAAACAGGCGGCGACGACGTCTTCGTGAGGCTCGAGCGCCCGGTCAGCCAGGCTCGCCCGCAGCCAGCGTCCGGGTAACCCAGTCGTTCACGACGCAGTCGATCACCAGGTGGACGCGTGGCTCGGCGCCCAGGTTCGCGACGCGGTGCGGCAGGTTGAAGTCGAGATACCAGGTCTCTCCCGGCAGCATCTCGACCGGGCGTCCCTGGAGCTCGAAGACGGCGTCCGGGTTCGTCTGCACCGGCACGTGAAAGCGAACCTCGCCGTCGTCGTAGCCGAGGTTGTAGTCGGTGTGCTCGCGGACGCTTGCGCCCGGGCCGAGCCGGAGCAGGCGCACTGACAACTTCTCGCACGCAAACTCGTCGACCGCGGCGGCGAGCGCCGGGCAGTACCCGAGGATCTCGGTGTCCTTCCACTCGCCTTCCGGGTTCGGGTCGGGATAGATCGCTCGCGCGACGCCGCCGATCGAGCGGAGCGCGACGCCGCTCCAGTCGCCCTCGTAGTAGCTCGTGTTGAAGTGCGGGATCCAGTCCCCATCGGGCAGCGCGTCCACATCGGCCGCGAGCGGGACCGGGTCGAACTGCAGCGGCAGCCGAACGCAGCTCAGCACGCGAGCAGCTCCTCGTAGAGCGGCCGCACCCAGCGGTCTGCCGCCTCGCGCAGGGTCTGCGTCGCCTCCCGCTCCTTCACCTCGCTGTCCGGGGAGAACGGGAGATTCGGGTTCTTCGCGTCCCGTCCGGCGAGCTCGAGCATGCGCGTGCGCTCCGCCTCGTCGCTGTCGAGACCGAACGCGCCGAGGATGCGCTCGAAGACCGCTCCGGGCAGCTCGCGGTAGTCGACGAAGAGCGCCCCGGCGTCGCGGTGCTCGAGGGCGGAGCGGTAGATCGACGCGAGGACTCGGGCGCAGTACTCCTCGGGCGGCATGCGCGTGATCGCATCCTGGGCGAGCCCGAACAGCGCGGGATCGAGCGCGCCGGGAACCATGTGCGCGCCACGCTGGCGGAACTGCGAGACCAACACTTCCAGTGGCTCCCGGAAGAGGAAGACCCACGGGACATCGGGAAACGCCCGGCGCACGAGCCCGAGGCTGCGCGCATTCCAGGCGTCGAACTTCACGACGTAGGAGTGCTCGTCACCGCGACGCGGCCGGCCGAGCGCGGCCACCATCGCCTGCAGCCATCGCGTCCGCTCAGACTCGGACGCCCGGGCACGGAGCACCTGGTCGACCGGGAGCGGCTCCGAGAGTACGAGCGTCCTAGGCGCCGCGGCGAGCATCCGGGACACGAGCGTGGAGCCGCAGCGCGAGCCGTGGAAGATGAAGCCGCTGGGCGTGAGACCCGCCGGGAGCGCCGCCAGCTCGTCGATTGGCGTCTCCCGGTGGAAGAGCAGGCTGAAGGGCATCCGGAAGGCCCGCTCGACCGTCTGCACGAAGAACGGCTCGTCGAAGCCGATGCCGTCCAGCCAGCACCACTCCACGACCGGCACGTCGCGCTCGTGAACTCGAATCGGGGCCCAGCCCTCGAATGCGTCGGTCGGGGCGCTCACACCCACCGCTCGAGCCAGGAGCGCGTCGCCCGCTTGCGTGCCGCGAGCACGTCCGCCTCGGTCAGCGCGAGACCGTGCTCGGCAGCGGCGCCGAGGGCTGCGTCCACGAAGGACGGCCAGTCTGTGATCGCCTGCAGTCGCCGCTCGAGCGCCGGGTCGGCCAGAACGATCCGGCAGAAGCGCGCGAATTGCTCGGGCGACTCCACCTTCGGATGATCGCGCGCGTGGGCGCGATCACGCAAGCCGCACCTTCGCCGGGGCGGCTGGATGGGCCGTGTAGGGATCGAACCTACGACCTTGGGATTAAGAGTCCCCTGCTCTACCAGCTGAGCTAACGGCCCGAAGCGGCGCATAGTCTAGCCAGCGAATGAAGGTCTTCTCGGTGGTCGGAAACCGGCCGCAATTCGTCAAAGCCGCGCCTACTTCGGTCGCCCTGCGAGAGCGGGGGATCGAGGAGATCGTGCTTCACACCGGGCAGCACTACGACCGCGAGCTGTCGCAGGTCTTCTTCGAAGAGCTCGGCCTCGACGAGCCGCGCTACGCGCTCGACCTGCGCACGGCCGACCCGGTCGCGCTGCAGGCGGCGATCGCCGGCCCCCTTCGCGAGCAGCAGCCGGACTGGGTGCTCGTCTACGGCGACACCAACTCCACGCTCGCCGGCGGGCTCGCCGCGGCCGAGGCCGGCGTCGCGCTCGCCCACGTCGAGGCCGGCCTGCGCAGCGGCGACCTCTCGATGCCGGAGGAGCGCAACCGGATAGAGGTCGACCGCATCTCGCAGCTGCTCTTCCCGCCGGACGAGCGTTCCCGCGACCAGCTCGCTGCGGAAGGCGTGCAGGGTCGTGCCGAGGTGGTCGGCGACGTGATGGCCGACGCGACCCGGGTGTTCGCGCCAATCGCCCGCAAGCGCGCCGCCCGACCGGTAAACGAGCCGTACGACGTGCTGACGATCCACCGCGAAGCCAACACCGAGCCGGAGCGCCTGCGCCGTCTGATCGAGAGCGTGGGCGAGACCGGCCGTACCTTCCTCTTCCCGGTTCACCCGCGCACGCGCAAGGTGCTGGACGAGCACGGGATCGAGCCCGCCGCCAGCGTTCGCCAGCTTTTGCCGGTCGGTTACCTCGAGATGCTCGCACTCGTCGCGGGTGCACGGGTCGTGGTCACTGACTCGGGTGGCCTGCAGAAGGAGGCCTACTGGCTGCGCGTCCCATGCGTCACGCTGCGCCCTTCGACCGAGTGGGTCGACACCGTGCGCGTGGGCGCGAACAGACTTGTGGACGCAGACGGGCTCGCCCAAGCGCTGGAAGGCGCGACCTTCCCCGACGACGCTCCGGAACTCTACGGGGACGGCCACACCGCCACGAGGATCGCAGGCGCCCTCTATACGCTTGCGCGGCCATGAGCACCGTCGCCATCGTCGGAGCCGGCTACGTCGGCGTACCGCTCGCGCAGGTCTTCGCCGACGCGGGCCACTCCGTGCTGCTCGTCGACGTCGTCAAGGAGCGCGTCGACCGGCTCAACCGGGGCGAGAGCTACATCGAAGACGTCCCGTCGGAGGTTTTGAAGCAGCACGTCGACGAGGGGCGGCTGAAGGCGACGACGGACTACGACGAGCTGAAGCGCGCGGACGCGATCCTCGTCGCCCTGCCGACGCCGCTCTCGGACCAGCGCGAACCGGATCTGACGATCCTGCTCGAAGCGACGGAGCAGATCGCCCCGCGGCTGCAGCAGGGCCAGCTGGTCGTGCTCGAGTCGACCACCTACCCCGGCACCACGCGCGAGCGGGTCGCGCCGCTGCTCGAGGCGAGCGGGCTCAAGGCCGGCGAGGGCTTCCACCTCGCCTTCTCGCCCGAGCGGGTCGATCCGGGCCGCGAGGACTGGACGACGAAGACGACGCCGAAGGTCGTGGGCGGCCTCACCGCGGAGTGCACCAGGCGGGCCGTCGAGCTGTACGCGAGCGCGGTCGACGAGATCGTCGAGGTCTCCTCGCCCGAGGCGGCCGAGCTGACGAAGCTGCTCGAGAACATCTTCCGCTCGGTGAACATCGCCCTGGTCAACGAGCTCGCGCAGCTCTGCGACCGGATGGGCCTCGACATCTGGGAGGTCGTGGACGCGGCAGCGACCAAGCCCTTCGGGTTCATGCGCTTCGAGCCCGGCCCCGGGCTCGGCGGCCACTGCCTGCCGGTCGATCCCTTCTACCTGTCGTGGAAGGCCCGCCAGTTCGACTTCTACACCGAGTTCATCGAGCTCGCGGGCAAGGTGAACCAGAACATGCCGTACTTCTGCCGCTCGCTGATCTCGCAGGCGCTGAACCACGGCGCGCAGCGCTCGCTCAGCGGCTCGAAGGTGCTCGTGCTCGGAGTCGCCTACAAGGCCGACGTCTCGGACACGCGCGAGTCGCCCGCGCTGAAGCTGATCGAGCTCCTGCGCAAGGGTGGAGCGGACGTCGCCTACCACGACCCCCACGTGCCCGAGCTGCCGAAGCTCGGCCTCTCCTCGCAGCCGCTCGAGCCGGCTGGCTACGACTGTGTCACCGTCGTCACGGCGCACACCGCCGTGGACTACGAGCGGCTCCTGGAGGACTCGAAGCTGGTGGTCGACTTCCGGAACGCGACCGGCAGGAACGGCGGCGACAAGACGAAAGTCTGGAAGTTGTGACCAAGGTCGCCCTGGCCGGCCTGGGCTACTGGGGCCCGAACCTCGCGCGGAACTTCGACGACCTCGCCGAGCTCGCGTGGCTCTGCGATGCCTCGCCCGAAGCACTCGAGCGCTTCACGGCCCGCTACCCGCGCGCCCGCGCGACGACCGACTTCGACGAGGTTCTCGCGGACGAGAGCCTCGACGCGGTGGTCGTGGCGACGCCCGCCGTCACGCACTACGAGCTGGCCAAGCGCGCGCTCGAGGCCGGCAAGCACGTGCTCGTCGAGAAGCCACCGGCGATGAACGCTGCGGAGGCCGAGGACCTCGGCTCGACCGCCGAGCGAACCGATCGCGTGCTGATGCCGGGCCACCTGCTGCTCTACCACCCCGCCGTCCAGAAGCTGAAGGAGCTGATCGACGCCGGGGAGCTCGGGGATGTGTTCTGCGTCTACTCGAACCGTCAGAACCTCGGCAAGATCCGGACCGACGAGAACGCGCTCTGGTCGCTGGGCGTGCACGACCTGTCCGTGATCCTGCACCTGCTCGACGAGGAGCCGTCCGAGATGTGGGCGCACGGCAACTCGTTCCTGACGCCGGGAGTCGAGGACGTCGTCTTCTGCTACCTACGCTTCCCGAGCGGCAAGATCGCGCACATGCACCTCTCCTGGCTCGACCCGCACAAGATGCGAAAGATCACGGTCGTCGGGAAGGAGAAGATGGTGGTCTTCGACGACATGGAGCTCGAGCGCAAGGTGACGATCTACGAGAAGGGCCCCTGGCAGCCGACGGAGACCTACGGCGAGTGGCAGACGCGGACCGGCGACATCTCCAGTCCCAAGATCTCGAGCGACGAGCCGCTGCGGCTCGAGTGTCGGCACTTCCTGTCGCTCGTGGCGGGAGAGGGCGACCGGCTGAGGGTCGCGCACGACGGGCTCGCAGTCGTGCGGGTGCTCGAGCAGCTGCAGGCCTCGCTCGTCGCCGCCCCCGCATGACGGAGATCGCCGAGAGCGCGATCGTCGTTCCGGGAACGGTGATCGGCGAGGGCTGCAAGATCCTCGACTACGCGGTGGTCGGGAAGCAGCCGACGCTGTCGCCCCGCTCGACCGCCAAGCGCGAGGACCTGCCGCCGCTCGAGCTCGGCGCGGGGACGGTCGTCTCGACCGGCGCCGTCGTCTTTGCGGGCACGACGGTCGGCGAGCGAGTGATCGTCGGCGACCAATCCTGCATCCGCGAACGCTGCACGATCGGCGACGACGTCGTGCTCGGTCGCGGCTCGTTCGTCGAGAACGACACCTCGGTGGGCGCCCTGACGAAGATCCAGGCGCACGCGTACATCACCGCCTACTCGACCCTCGAGGACAACGTCTTCATCGCGCCGTGCGTGATCACGACGAACGACAACTTCATGGGCCGGACGGAAAAGCGCCACGCGCTGATGAAGGGACCGACGATTCGCCGTGGCGCGCGCGTCGGCGGCGGCGCGGTGCTGCTGCCGGGGATCGAGATCGGCGAGGAGGCCTTCATCGGTGCCGGCGCTGTCGTGGTCCGCGACGTCGAAGCCCGCGCCCTGATGGTCGGCAACCCCGCGCGCCGCCTGCGCGAGGTCCCGGAGGAGGAGCTCCTAGAAGGCTAGGCGGATGCGGTAGGCGCCGAAGCCCGGCTTCGCGAGCTTCACCTGCAGCGAGTACCAGGCGGTGCGGTGAGCCTTGAAGCGGATCCGCTCTGGCACGCCGGGGCCGTGGATCGACCGGCGCGCACGCAGGTCGGACCGCGCGTCGGACAGGTTGCGCAGGCCTGGCTTCCAGAGCACGATCGACGGATCGAGCTTCGCGCTCGCGCGAACGTAGACGGACAGGCGCTGGCCGCGGTCGAGGTGGATCCGGTAGACGTCGTTGGGATCGTCCCACCAGTCGAGCGTCGCCGTCGCGACCAGAGGGCTCCACACGATCGAGGCCTGCGAGCCGACGTCGTCGTTGGGTTCGAAGCGGTCGGCCGGAGGAGGCGGGCCCTGCAGTGAGTCGAGGGCGGCGCCGACGTCGAGTCGGCCGAAGCCCGTGAGCGCGTCCGGCCCGGGGCTGCACTCCGCGCAGCCGTTCGCGGCCGTCGCGTCGGACGCGCTCAGCTTCAGGATCTCGGTCACCTGATCGGGGCGCAGCGCGGCCGACTCACCGAAGAGCAGCGCCGCGGTCGCCGAGACCTGCGGGGCCGCAAAGGACGTGCCGTCCGCGTGCCGGTAGTCCTTGGTGCCGCAGCTCGAGTAGCCCTGCTCGATGCAGGCGCCGAACGCCGCCGTCAGAGGACGCGGAAACAGCGAGAAGATGTCCATCCCGGGTGCGGCCAGGTCGACGAAGCGATCGTCCCGGTTCGAGAAGCTCGGCACGCCTCCGAGCCGGCCGTAGGCGCCCACTGCGAGCACGTGGGGGAACGCCGCCGGGTAGCTCGCGAAGGGCCAGGGCTTCTGCGGCGCGTCGTTGCCGTTGCCGGCGGCCGCGACCACGAGCGCACCGTGGCGCACCGCGTACTGAATCGCGCGCTGCTCGACTAGCGAGAAGCCGTCCACGTCCGGGTCGGACGGGTCGCGTGTGCTGCCGAGGCTGAGGTTGATGACGCGCGCGCCTTGCCGCACGGCCCACCGGATCGCCTGCGCTTCGGCCTTGGGCGGGATCGTTCCGTCGTCGCGCACCACCTTGGCCACGACGAGGCGCGCCGGGGGCGCCAGGCCCGCAATCCCGGCGTTGTTGTCGGCGATCGCGGCGATCTCTCCCGCGACGAAGGTGCCGTGGCCGATCGTGTCGGAGACCGTGCCGCCGACGAAGCTGCGATGCGCCACGACGCGGTTCTTCAACTCCGGGTGGTTCAGCTCGACCCCGGAGTCGATCACCGCGACGCGGACGGTGAAGAGCTGCTTCGCCGCGTCGAGCGCGTCGAGCGCGTGGTCTCGGCCGAGGTACCACTGCCGCGCGACGTAGGTGTCGTTGGGCGGCGAGCCGGCGGCGGTCGCGGTGCCGACGACGACTAGGCCAAGCAGCGACGCAAGCAGTACGCGCCTCATGCCGGCACCACCGTCAGCACCGGCGAGAGCCCGACGGCGTAACCCTTGCCCGCCACGACGCGCGCCCGGTAGGTCCCCGGGCTGAGATCGACGGAGGCTTCGAATGCGCCGTCCGCCGTGACCGTCGTCGTCGCGACGACCGCCCAGGCGCCGTTCTTGCCCTGGCGCTGGACCTGCACCGGCACTCCGGGCAGCAGCGGCTTCACGAGGCCGACGACGGCCGTCCGGTCACCCGAGGCCGTCAGCCGGACCGACGGCGCCACCGAGAGGCGCACGATGGAACTCCGGGCAATCCCGGACGAGATCCGGTAGTCGGTCGTCACCTTCGGCGACAGCGTCGCCACCACCTGGCCGCCGCGTGACTTCAGCGTCGCCAGCTTCTTCCACAGGCCGCCGTAGGGACGGGAGTCGAGCGTCACGCGCGGGATCCCGCGGGCCAGACCGACGAGGCGGGTCTCGGTGCCGTACTCGACCGCACGGCTCGGCGCGCTGAGGCTGAGCGACCCGATCGTGAACCAGGTCGAGCGCAGTCCGAGCTTGGTCTGCGCGGCCCGGCCGGTGATCGTCTTCGTGCCCTTGGAGCCGATCACGGTTACGGCCCGGACGCGGCCGTCGGAGCCGACGTCGGTCTTGACGTCTACGAGCGTCCCCTTCGCGCCCAGGCGCTTGCCGAGCCGCTGCGCGCTGAACTTGAGCGGCCCCCAGTCGTGGTAGGGCGAGAGCGTGTCGTACGGGTCCGGCACCGAGACCAGGTACGGCGTCGGCCTGGAACCCCAGACGTCCTCGACGTTCGCCGTGCGGCCGCCCGAACTCGAGAAGAAGAACGTCTGGGCAAGCTCGCCCTTGTAGAGCACGACCTGGCCCGCGGTCCCGTTGACGGCGTCGCGCGCCGGAGCCGACTCGGCGGGCATCCCGCCGTAGACCTGGCTGCGCGTGTCGGGGAAGACGTCGAAGTCCCCGCCGCCGCCTTGGAGATGGGTGAGCGCGTAGGTGCGGGCGACGATCGCCTGCGACTTGAGCGCCTCGGCGGGCCACGTGTCGGGCATCTCGCTCGGCACGACACCCCACAGGTACTGCTCGAGCCCGACGCTGTTCACGACGCGCACCGTCCTTCCGCCGGTCACCCGCAGCGAGCCGCGGAACGCCCGGTCGCCGAGAATCAGCGGCGAGGCGCCCGGCGAGAAGACGAGCGGCCCGGGAAACGCTTTCGCCGAGGCTTCGAGCTTCAGCTTCAGACCCGGGCCGAGCTGCTGCGCGCCTGCGGGCAGCTTGTGTGTCTTGCCGGCGGCGTCGCGCACCGTGAACGGTGCTCGCGAGGCGACGACCACCTTCTTCGAGCCGCCGACGAGCAGCACGCGCACACGCTTGAGCGGCGCCTGGCCGAGGTCGGTGCCGGGATAGTAGTGGGCGACGATGTCGGGCGCCGACCAGCCGTGCAGCGCGTAGCCGTACGCGCCGTACTGTGCGAGCCCAACGCCGTGGCCCCAGCCGTGACCGGAGACGAAGAACGTCCCACCGGCCGGCGGCGCGGCGGGCGTCGCCGCGGGTCCCGCGAGACCCATGGCGGCGAGGACGGCTGCTGCGAATGTGCTGACCATTGCCTTCAGGCCGGCCGGCGGCGCGAGAGATCCTGGCCGGACGCCACGGCCGGACTCCTTACGGTAGCGCACTCTCTGGCGATTTCCGGCCTGAAAAGCCGCCGAGCCGCAGTTTTCCAGGAGCCGCTGCGGGGAAACGAGTGGCGATGGCCGTTGACACCCAGGTGCTACCGCCGCGCTATCGCTCGCCGCGCCGCCTCGGCCGCGGCGCGATGGGCGACATCTACCTCGCCACCGACGACCTGCTCGGGCGCGAGGTCGCGGTGAAGGTGCTCGCCGAGCGCTACGCCGCCGACGTGGGGATCCGTGAGCGCTTCAAGCGCGAGGCGCTGGCCGCCGCGCGCCTCTCCGGCGAGCCTGGCGCGATCACGATCTTCGACGTCGGCGAGTGGGAGGAGCGGCCGTTCATCGTCATGGAGTACCTCTCCGGCGGCTCGCTCGAGGACCGGCTGCAGCGCGACGGCGCCGAGCCGCCGGAGCGGGCGTTGACCTGGCTGGAGCAAGCGGCCACAGCGCTCGACGCGGCCCACCGCCACGGGATCGTCCACCGCGACGTCAAGCCGGCGAACCTGATCCTCAACGAGCGCGGCGAAGTTCGCGTGGCCGACTTCGGTATCGCGAGCGCAGCCGGAATGGACTCGATGACGCTGACCGGCACGGTGCTCGGCACGGCGGGCTACCTCTCGCCCGAGCAGGCCGAGGGTGAGCGCGCGACTCCCGCGAGCGACCTGTACTCGCTCGCGGTCGTCGCGTACGAGCTGCTGAGCGGCGAGCGGCCGTTCGAGCGCGACTCGCCGACCGCCGAAGCCGCCGCCCACGTGAACTCGCCCGTGCCGTCGATCGCCGAGCGCTGCAAGAACCTGCCTCCCGAGACGGACAGGGTCTTTCAGCGGGCGCTGTCGAAAGACCCGCACCGACGCCAGAGCTCGGCGAGCGCGTTCGTCGCGGAGCTGCGTGACGTGTTCCACCGGCCGACGGGCGCGACGGCGACGCAGGTGCTCCAGCCGGTGCGCAAGCACCCGAGCTCCGCGCGCATGCTCGTGCCGATCTTGCTGCTGCTCCTCGCGGCCGGGATCGGCGCGGCCGTCGCGGCGATCGTCACCTCGGGCGGCGGCTCGAACGCGAGCGTGGTGACGCGGACGGTGGCAGGCCCCGGCGGGACGACCACGATCCGCCAGACGGTGACGCACGAGACGACCGCCGCCGCGCCGGCACCACCGCCGCCTCCACCGCCTCCCGCCGTCGCGCCAGCGCCGCCACCGCCACCGGCCGCCGTGAGCGGTACCGGGCACTCGCTGAACGACCAGGGCTACTCGCGGATCCAGTCCGGCGACTACGCCGGCGCGGTGCCGCTGCTGCAGTCGGCCGTCCAGAAGCTGCAGGGCACAGGCCCCACCGACCCGTACGAGGGCTACGCCAACTACAACCTCGGCT
>JBIOZO010000081.1:0-13016 GCA_044871215.1 Gaiellaceae bacterium
GCGACCCTCTGCCGCGAGGCCGCTCAGCTGCACCCCCGGCTGCGAGCCGATCTCGCGCTGGCCGCCGCACTGCTGCACGACGTCGGCCGGACGGTCGAGCTCGAACGAGGCCCGACGTTCCGCGTCACCGAGGAAGGCCGGCTGCTGGGCCACGTGCACCTCGGCCTCCGCCTCGTCGAAGAGCGCGCGGCGGCGCTGGAGACGGAGGTGCGAGCCGAACTGCTGCACGCGATCGCGGTGCACCACGAGGCCCGCGGCGCGCGAACGGCCGAGGCCTCCGTGCTGTACCACGCGAACCAGCTCGACGCCGCCGCAGCCACGCGCCCGGTCGACTAGCGGCACGCCGAAGTCACACGCTCGGCGCAGTTCCGCCTCAGACACGCGCGGATTCCGACGATACGCTCAGCGCGGGTGGCGGGTGGAACCTCACTCCCCACCCGTCGGGTGGGGCTACGCGCGCGCGTGTACTAGAAACGCCCGGCGGCTAGGTCGGTCACGCGGCGCTCGATGTCGTTTCTGAGCTCACGCACCTCGTCGAGTGGACGGCCGGCCGGGTCGGCGAGGCTCCAGTCCACGTAGCGCTTCCCCGGGAACACGGGGCATGCGTCGCCGCAGCCCATCGTCACGACGACCTCGGCCCACTCGACATCGGCAAGGTCGATCGGGGTCGGCACCCGCGTGCTCAGGTCGATCCCGACCTCTTGCATCGCTTCGACAACCTCCGGGTGCACCTCACCCGCAGGTTGCGAGCCCGCGGACCGGGCCTCGCCGCCCAGACGCTCGTACAGCGCCTGCGCCATCTGCGACCGCCCCGCGTTTCCGACGCAAACGAAGTACGCGCGGGGCGGTGTCGTCACGCCGCCGCCCGGCCGGCTCCGCCGCCGAGCGCGAAGGCGAGCTCCGCGACCACCTCGGGGACGAGGCGGTAGTGCACCCACGTCCCCCGCCTCCGGGCGACCTCGACGAGGCCGGCCTCGCGCAGGACGCGCAGGTGATGCGAAACCGTCGGCTGGGACAGGCCGAGCGTGCCGGTGAAGTCACACACGCAGACGTCCTCCGCGCCGGCAAGCCGGTTCACGATCGCGACGCGGCTCGGATCGGAGAGCGCCTTGAAGCGGGCCGCCAGCGAGCGGGCGATCCCAGCGTCCAGGGGCGGTGACCCTGGCGAGCAGCACGGCTGGTTGAGGACCTTCAACGCTTGCATTGATGTTCATCAATGTATCAGCTACCCTGGCCGCAAGCGAAAGGAGGTAGCCGTGAACGCGTGCGATTGCGATTGCTGCACGGGCGAGGGCTGCAGCTGCGACTGCGGTTGCTGCTGAGCTAGACGTTGAAGCGGACGGTGAGCACGTCGCCGTCCTGCACCTCGTAGGTCTTGCCCTCGAGCCGCTGCAGGCCCCGGCGTGCCACCTCCGCGTAGCTTCCCAGCTCGACGAGGTCGCTCCAGCGCACCACCTCCGCCCGGATGAAGCCGCGTGCGATGTCGGTGTGGATCGACGCAGCCGCCTCGAGCGCGGTCTGCCCGCGCCGGAGCGTCCAGCCCCGCGCCTCCGTCTCGCCGGCCGTGAAGAACGTGATCAGGCCGAGCGCCTCGAAGAGGCGGTGCACGACTTCTTCGAGCGCCGACTCGCCGTCCCGGTACTCGGCCGCCTCCTCCTCGGGCAGCTCTGCGAGTTCGGCCTCGAGCTTCAGGTCGATGCCCGTCGGGCCGTTCACGACCTGGACGACCGGTTTGGTGGTAAGCGGCTCGAGCTCCGGCGGCAGCTCGTTCTCCCGGTCACGGAGCGAGTGCCCCGCGTCGAGCCATGCGAGCAGCCCCTCCAGGTCGACGACCTCCTGCCGCAGCTTCGCGTCGCCCGACTTCGCCTGCTTGCCCACGCGCTCGAGCCGCCGCTCGACGTGGTCCCGGTCGGCCACGAGCAGCTCCAGGTCGAGGCGCTCGAAGTCGCCCGCGGGGTCGGCCCCGGCCGAGAAGGCGTCCGCGACCGCCAGAAGCGCATCGACTCGCCGTAGGTTCCCGAGCAGCTGCGGCCCCGTGCCGGGCACATCGGTCACCCGCGCAGCCGCCGGCGTCACCTTCGCAGCCGATACGACCTCGGCGAGCTGATCGAGCCGCTCGTCCGCGATGGGCGCCATCCCGACGTGCTCCTTGCCGAAGTCCGGCCCCACGCCGGCGCGAGTGAGGACGTTGAAGAGCGTGGTCTTTCCAGCGGCCGGCAGGCCGACAATCCCGGCTTCGAGCACAGCCCTAGTCTTGCGGGAGCTGCTTCTGCAGGGAGGCGAGAGCGCGGTGCTGCAGCGACTTGATCGCGCCTTCCGACTTGTCGAGCACCGTGCCGGCCTCGCCGTTCGAGAAGTTGAAGAGAAACTTCAGCATCAGTACCTGCTGCTGCTCGAGCGACAGGTTCTCGATTAGCTCGAGCATGCTCTTGCGGCCGATCGAATGGAGCGCCGCGTCCTCGGCGGACGACTCCGCGACGCCCTGTGGCTCGGGCACCTCTTCCTCCGGCTGCCAGCGCTTCGAGGCTCGGAAGTGGTCCATCGCGAGGTTGTGCGCGATCCGGAAGAGCCACGCGGAGAATGGCGCAGACTGCCAGCGGAACCGGCCGATTGCCTCCAGCATCTTCAGGAATGTCTGGGTGGTCAGGTCCTCGGCGTCGTGGCGGTTGCCCACGCTCATGTGCAGGTAGCTGTAGATGCGGTCGAAATGCATGAGATACAGCGCTTCGAGCGCTTCACGGTCACCCTGCTGGGCCAGCTCCACCAGCCGGCGGAGGTCGTCCGTGTTAGATCGCGCGACGGCGCTCACCAGTGAGCCTTGCCCTTCGCCATCGTCCCGCTAACGCGTCTTCAGCCCGAGCTGAAGCCGACGCGGCCTTCGCGCGCAAAGCGCTTGACGTAGACGACTCGCCGCAGGACGACCGTGTAGCGCCCGTCCTCGGCATCGAGTGCGACTGCGCCGTCGCGGGCCTCCCCGAGCGCGCGCTCGAGCTCGTCGGCCGCCGCCAGCGCGACGTAGGCGCCCATGATCTGACCGCCGTCGAAGGCGATCTCGATGCGGACGCGTTCCTCAGCTGCCACTGACGATCTCCGCAAGCACACCGTGAACCGCGTCCGGATGGACGAATGCGACCTCGAGGCCGAACAGGCCGCGCCGGGGCGACTCGTCGATCAGCTCGGCCCCCTCGGCGTTCAGCTCCTCGAGCGCGGCTCCGACGTCGTCGACCTCGTAGGCGACGTGGTGCATCCCGGGCCCGCGCTTCGCGAGGAACCGGCCGACCGGGGTGTCGTCGCCGAGCGCCGCGAGCAGCTCCACGCGGTCGGAGCCGATCCGCACCGACGCCGCCTCGACGCCCTGGTCGTCCACGGTCTCTCGATGCTCGACCCGCGCACCGAAGAAGCGTTCGTAGGTCGAGAGCGCGCTGTCGAGATCCTCGACGGCGACGCCGAGGTGGTGAATTCCCCGCGGCTCCACGCGGGCGATGCTATCTGGTCAGTCTGAGGCGACGGCACGAACCGTGCCCATGGTCTCGGAGGAGCGAGATTCGGGCTCGACATCGCCGATCAGCTCGCGGAGCTCTTCCTTGTCGAGCGTCTCCTTGTCGAGCAGCGCGGCGGCGAGCCTGTCGAGGACGGCGCGGTGCTTCTGCAGCAGGCGCATCGCCTCGGCGTAGGCCTGGTCGGTCAGGCGGGCCTGCTCGGAGTCGCGCAGCCGCTTCGTCTCCTCGGAGAGCGCGTAGTTGTCGGCGCGCATCGTCCGTGACGCGCTCGCCTCGGACATCCCGTACTCGAACACCATCGACCGGGCTACGTCGGTCGCCTTTTCGAGATCGTTCGCGGCCCCGTTCGTGATCCGGCCGAAGACGATCTGCTCGGCAGCGCGGCCGGCAAGGTAGACCTTGAGCAGGTCCTCGAACTCCTCCGTCGTGTGCAGGTAGCGCTCCTCGCTCGGCAGATTGAGCGTGTAACCAAGGGCCTGGCCGCGGGAGACGATCGTCACCTTGTGCACCGGCAGCAGATCGCCGGTCAGGTGCGACATGACCGCGTGGCCCGCCTCGTGGTAGGCGAGGATCCGGCGCTCCTTCTCGGTCATCACCTTCCGCTGCTGGAGGCCGGCGACGACCCGTTCCATCGCGTCCTCGAAATCGTTCTGGCGGATGGCCTTCTGGTTCGAGCGGCCGGCGATGATCGCCGCCTCGTTGGCGATGTTCTCGAGCTCGGCACCGGTCAGGCCGGCGGTCTGGCGCGCGATCGAGCGCAGGTTCACTCCGGTCGCGAGAGGCTTGCCGCGGACGTGGACGCGCAGGATCTCCTCGCGGCCGGCGAGGTCTGGCGCGGCGACGAGTACTTGTCGGTCGAAGCGCCCGGGCCGCAGGAGCGCGGCGTCGAGATCCTGGAGCCGGTTGGACGCGCCCATGACGATCACCTGGTCGCGAGCCTCGAACCCGTCGAGCTCGACCAGCAGCTGGTTGAGCGTCTGGTCCTGCTCGCGCGAGAAGCCGTGGCCGGTGCGCTGGGCGCCGACCGCGTCGAGCTCGTCGATGAAGACGATCGAGGGCGCGTTCTTGCGGGCCTCTTCGAAGAGCTTCCGGATTCGCGCGGCGCCGAGCCCGGCGAACATCTCGACGAAGGCGGAGGCGCTCTGCGCGTAGAAGCGGGCTCCGGCCTCGCTGGCGATCGCCTTGGCGAGCAGCGTCTTGCCGGTTCCCGGCGGCCCGTACAGCAGGATTCCCTTGGGCACGCGCGCGCCGAGCCGGCCGAACCGGTCCGGGTCGCTGAGGAAGTCGATCACCTCGCGCAGCTCGCCCTTCGCCTCGTCGAGGCCGGCGACGTCGTCCCAGGACACGCGTGAGTCCGAGGTGATCGTCTTCGCGGCCGTCACGCGCGGCATCACCTGCAGCGTGCGCCAGAGGATGTAGACCATCAGGACGAGCAGGATCGCGAAGAAAAGCGGCAGCCATGCTGCGATCCCGTCGCGGAAGAAGACCAGCCAGTCGCCCATTGCCCTCTCTCGTTATCCCCCGGGTCCGGGCCTGAGTCAACCGCGCGGTCTGTCGGAGGCGCCTCCGTACACTGGCGCCAGCGTGCTCCCGGTTCCCCCGCATTTCGACCCCGACGCCGTCGGCGAGGTCTGGCGCGTGTCCTACGAGGACCGCGCGCTGGACGCCGAAGCGTGGGCCGTCGAGCACGAGCTGCGGCCGGCGATCGAAGACGCGGTGCGCATCTGCCTGGTCGCGGTGGACGTCCAGAACACCTTTTGCGTCCCGGCCTTCGAGCTGTTCGTGGCCGGACGCTCCGGGACGGCTGCGATCGACGACAACCGCCGCCTGTGCGAGTTCCTCTACCGGAACCTCGACGCGATCACGCAGATCGTGCCGACGCTCGACACGCACCAGGCGATGCAGATCTTCCACGCGCTCTGGCTCGTCGACGAGGACGGCGCCCACCCGGAGCCGTACACCCTCGTCTCCGCCGAGGACGTCGCGGCCGGGCGCTGGCAAGTCGATCCCGCCGCCGTCGACACGCTCGGGATCGACCCGGACTACGCGCGCCGACACCTCCTCCACTACACGCGCGCGCTGGAGGAGACCGGCAAGTACAAGCTGACGATCTGGCCGTATCACGCCATGCTCGGCGGGATCGGCCACGCCCTCGTGCCGTCGGTCGAGGAGGCGATCTTCTTCCACACGGTCGCCCGCCACTCGCAGCCGGACGTGCAGGTCAAGGGCACGTTGCCGCTGACCGAGCACTATTCGGTGCTCGGGCCCGAGGTGACGGTCGGGCCCGACGGCGAGCGGCTCGGACAGCAGAACTCCGAGCTGATCGAGAAGCTGCTCGCCTTCGACGCCGTCGTGATCGCCGGGCAGGCTAAGAGCCACTGCGTCGCCTGGACGATCGAGGACCTCCTGCGCTCGCCGGCGTTGATCGAGCGTGGGCTCGCCGAGAAGGTCTACCTGCTCGAGGACTGCACCTCGCCGGTCGTCGTCCCGGGCGCGGTCGACTACACGGACGAGGCGGACGAAGCGTTCCGGCGCTTCGCGGAGGCCGGCATGAACATCGTGCGCTCGAGCGATCCGATCGAGAGCTGGCCGGGCATAGTCGCCTCGGCGCGGGCCTAGTCGACCAGTTCCAGCCGCGGGTTTTCGCGGAAGCGGCGGCCAACCTTGGCCGAGGGCCGGCCGTCGGTCATCACGATGTCGCCCGTGTAGTCGTTCTCGCCGCGGATCAGCGCCGAGCCGACGCCGTAGGAGTCGACGGGGACGCCCCGCTCCTCGAACGCCCGGATCCGCTCGACGTCGAAGCCGCCGGACGCCACGATCTTCACGCGCTCGAAACCGTCGCGGTCGAGCGCGTCACGGACCTTGCGGACGAGCCGCTCGTTCACGCCGCGTGGGTCGAAGTCGCCCATCTCGTGCCAGAGCGAGCGGTCGACGAGCTGGCCCGACGTGTCGAGGCGAACGCCCCAGAGCCGGGGCCCGAGCGCGCGGGCCACCTCCAGCGCGGTGCGCACGGAGTCGTTCTCGAAGTCGACCAGCACGGTCACGTTCATGTCCGCGTTCACGTTCTCGACGAACTTCGTCGAGGCGAGCACGGTATTGCCGCCGTACGCCGCGATCAACGCGTGCGGCACCGTGCCGATCCCGCGGCCGCCCCACCAGGAGGCCTGCGCGTCCGACGTGACGCCGATTTCGGCGCCGACGACCTGGCCGCCGACGTAGGCCGCGTAGCCGTCGCCGGTCTGCACGCGATGGTGGTCGTGCCGGGCCGGCATGAAGATGATCGGCTTGCCGTTCGCCGCCTCGAGCACGCGCACGACGTTGCTGGTGATCAGCGTCCGCCGGGCGAGCACACCGAGGTAGACGGTCTCGAGGTGCGCGAAGCCCGTGTAGTCGCCCTCGATCCGCAGCACCGGCTCGAACGGCTCGATGCGGTCGCCGTCGCGGAGCGCGTGCACGGTCAGGTCGTCCCAGTCGTCGGCGCAGAGCTTCAGCACCGCGATCGCCTCGTCGATCCCGCCGAGGTACGAGTGCCGCCGCTGGAAGACCTGCATCACGACGCGAGGCCGGCGCTCGTCACGGATCAGGACGTCGCGCGTGTGGTTGAAGTACGCGTCGGTGTAGTAGCCCTCCCGCATCTTCTCGACGGGAAGGTCGAAGACCTCCGGCGGAAGACGCTTACTCCCACGGCGGGGAGCGCTTACGTCGGCGTCTCGGCCGGTCATTTCAGACGAACGCCCGGGCTAAGCCGGCGCGCTCTGAGGTCGGCACGCAAGCCGTGCCTTAGCCCGCTGCTGCATGCTCGAGCTCCAGGCAGGCCGCCAGCGCCGCCTCGGCGACCTCGAGCTGCTCCGGGGTCGGCTCGGCCGTGGCGAGCCGGTGCTGCAGCTCGTGGCCGGGCCACGCGAGCGCGCGCGAGAGCGGCTTGTGCGGGTTGCGGGTCATCCAGCCGAAGAGCTCGGTCGATGCCGCGACCGCGCCGAGCTGGGCGGCCGCCCGGGCCGGCCCGCGCAGATGCTTCGGCGCCCTGGCGGCGAGCGCGCCTCCGATGGCCGTGCTCGCGACGAGCGGGCCGAGCAGGTGCGAGCCGCAGCGCTCGTGCTCCCGCTCGCGCCGCATGCCGTGCTCGTAGCTGCCGATCGAGATGTGCTCGGCGCCGTGGTAGGCGGCCAGGTCGCCGCCGCGGAGGGCGAGCGCGGCCGGCGCGAGCGAGAGGACACCGCCGAGGAACTCCCGCGCGAGCGGGGTGAGGCGCGAGGACTCCTTGATCGAACGGACGACGAGCGCGGTCCCGCCCATCGCGGCGAGCACCTGCGGGCGCTGGAACGGGAGCTTCGCCTCGGGCAGCCGGCCCCGAACCTGCGGGAGCAGCGCGAAAATCTCGGCGATCCGGGCCGGACCGCGCAGAAGAGGGTTGGAAACCTCTGCCGCCCGGAAGCGCTTGTACTCCGACGCGACCTTCAGCTCGCCGTCCTCACCGCGTACCGCACAGGCCCACGCATGTGGCCCGTGCACGAGCACGCCGTTCACGAGTGCCATCCCGCCGAGGCGGATCTTTTCCTCGTTCACGCGGAAAGCCTAGCCGCCGCCCGTAACCTCGACGGCCGCGTGCCGGAAGCAGTCGACCGCGAGCTCGAGGTCGTCGATCTCCGCCCGCTCGTCGTTCGAGTGGATCAGCCGGCCGGCGAGCTGTGCGTCCATCGCCCGGCTCGGGCAGAAGCCGTAGGCGACCGTGCCGAAAGCCGCGCGGAGCCAGTGGCTGTCGGTGAAGCCCGCGACCGAGACGGGCAGCACGGTCGCCTCCGGCTCGATCTTCGCCACGAAGCTCTCGACCGCCGACCAGAGCGGCGTGCCGAGCTCCGAGCGCGTGCCGCCGTGAGGATCGTCCCACTCGAGCTCGTAATCGCCGTCCCCGAGCACCTCTCGCAACACCGGCTCGACCTCGGCCGGAGTCTGCCCCGGAAGCAGGCGGCAGTCGACATCCACCTCGCACACGTGCGGGATCACGTTCCGCTGCTGAGAGGCGGTGATCATCGTCGGCGAGAGCGTCAGCGAGAGCAGCGGCTCGAGCAGCTCGGCAGCGGCCTCGTCGGTGGCGCGCGCGAGCTCGAGCGCCTCGGCCGGCTCCAGCTCGCGACCGGCCACGGCTTCGATCATCGCAGAGGTCTCGGGCCCCAGCTGCAGCTCGGGCTTGTACGCGGCGATCCGCTCGATCAGCGCCGCGGCCTTGACGAGGGCGTTGTCGGCGATCCCCGGCACCGAGGCATGGCCCGCCCGCCCGTGGACGAGCAGCCGGAAGGGCGCGCTCATCTTCTCCGCCGGCGAGCAGAAGTAGAACGGGCGGCCGAACAGCTCCATCCGCTCGCCCGAGCCCTCGTTCAGCGCGAAGTCGGTGCGGACGGCGTCGGGGTGATGCTCGCAGAGCCACTGCAGGCCGAAGCCGGTGCCGACCTCCTCGTCCGCGCAGGCCGCGAAGACGAGGTCGCCCTCGGGCTCGAATCCCTCGCGCGCCAGCGAGGCGAGCGCCACTGCCTCGGCGGCGACCTGGCCCTTCATGTCGAGCGCGCCGCGGCCCCACACCTCGGTGCCGCGGATCTCGCCCGACCAGGGGTCGGCCTGCCACGCCGACGCGTCGGCGACGACGGTGTCGGTGTGCGACAGCAGCAGGAGGCTCGGGCCGCCGCGCCCGGGGAGCCGAGCGACGAGGTTCGCGCGCTCGGGCGTGCGCGCGTAGAGCTCGCTCTCGACGCCGCTCGCGGCGAGGTAGTCGCGCAGGAGCTCGGCCGCCTGCGTCTCGTTCCCGGGCGGGTTCACGGTGTCGAGCCGAATCAGCTCCTGCAGGAGCCCGGTGACCTCGTCGCGGAGCGTCACGGTCGCCACGAGCGGGAGCATACTTCCGGGGTGAGCGACCTTTTCGCCGATGCCGCCCGCGAGCGGATGCAGGAAGTGGCGCCGCTCGCACTGCGCCTCCGGCCGCGCAGCCTCGACGAGTTCGTCGGCCAGGAGCAGGTGCTCGGCGAGCACTCGGCGTTGCGGCTGGCGATCGCCGAGGACCGCGTCGGTTCGGCGATCCTCTACGGCCCGCCTGGGACCGGCAAGACGACGCTGGCGCGGATCGTCGCCGAGACGACGGGCGCGGCGTTCGAGGAGCTCTCGGCCGTCTCGGCCACGGTCAAGGACGTCCGAGAGGTACTCGGCCGCGCGCGTGAGCGGCTGGGTGGCTCGGGTCAGCGCACGATCCTCTTCCTCGACGAGATCCACCGCTTCAACAAGGCCCAGCAGGATGCGCTCCTGCCGGCGGTCGAGGAGGGCCTCGTGACGCTGATCGGGGCGACCACCGAGAACCCGTACTTCGAGGTCAACTCAGCGCTCCTCTCGCGCTGCCAGATCTACGAGCTGCAGCCACTCGACGAGGAGCAGCTGCGCACGATCGTGGATCGCGGGTTGGGCGCCCTCGAGACCGAGGCTCCGGCGGAGGTGGTGGCGCTCGTGGCGCGGCGCGCGGGCGGTGACGCGCGCAACGCCTTGAACATCCTCGAGCTGGCCTCGCAGACGGCGCGGGCCGAGGGAGTCGGGCTGAACGAGGAGCACGTCGAGGACGCGGCACGGAAGCGGCCGCTCGTCTACGACAAGGGCGGCGACGCTCACTACGACTTCATCTCGGCCTTCATCAAGTCGATGCGCGGCTCCGACCCGGACGCCGCGGTCTACTACCTGGCCGCGATGCTCGAGGGCGGCGAGGACGCGCGCTTCATCGCGCGGCGGATGATCGTGCTCGCCTCCGAGGACATCGGCAACGCCGATCCGCGCGCACTGCTGGTGGCAGTCGCCGCCGCGCAGGCGGTCGAACACGTCGGCCTGCCGGAGGCCCGTCTGAACCTCTCGCAGGCGGCGATCTACCTCGCCCGGGCGCCGAAGTCGAACGCCTCCTACGTCGCGATCAAGGAGGCGACCGCCGACGTGCGCGAGCTCGGCCAGACCCGACCACCGGACTCCCTCCGCGACACGCACTACCGCGGTGCGCGGAAGCTCGGCCGCGGCGAGGGCTACATCTACCCGCACGACGACCCGACGGGCTTCGACGTCGACCACCTGCCCGAGCCGCTGCGGGGCAAGACGTACTACCGGCTCTCCGGCTCGGGCGAGGAGGGCGACCAGGCGGAGGGTGAATGAACGCCATCCACGTGGCCGCCGCGTCCGCGCTCGCCGTTCTCGCGCTCGCGGGAGCGTCGAGCGGGACGCACGCCGCCGCGACGCTGCCGTGCGTCCAGCCCGCCCAGCCCGCCTGGATCGACTACGCCGACAAGTGGGTGCCCTTCAGGAGCCTCTTCTTCGGGCCGGGGCTCGCCGCTTCGCTCGCGCACGACGCGCCGGCCGCTGACGCGCGCCGCCAGGAAACCCAGCTCGCGTTCTGGACGATGTCGCTGCAGCGATCGGTCGGCACGCCGGACAGGCCCGCCAACCCGAGCGCGATCCCGGGCGCCGTCGCCAGGATCTGGAACGACGCCGTTCGCGTCACCGGCTGCTCGACGCCGGTGATCGCCCTGAACGAGCTCTTCGGCGCCCAGCGAGCGACCCCGTGGCGTGCGCCAAACGCGCAGTACCGCGAGAACGTGCTCCAGCTGGTGCAGGGCCTGGCCGCGCGAGGCGGCCGCCCGCAACTCCTGATCTCCCAAGCCGGCGCGACCGGCGGCGCGGCCGCGAGCTGGTGGCGCAAGATCGCACGGTCGGCCACGATCGTGCGCGAGCTGTACCTGCCGGCTCCCAGCCTTCACGCGCTCGGGCCGGGCCGCGCGACCGTGTACATGCGCTTCCAGCTGCGGAGGGCGGTGCGCAACCTGACGACGATCGGCATCCCCGGCGGCCAGATCGGCATCGTCCTCGGCTTCCAGAAAGGCGTCGGCGGCCGCGCCGGGCTGACCGCCCGGCCGTGGTTCGACGTCGTGAAGATCGAGACGCTCGCGACGCGGCAGGTCGCGCGGGAGCTCGGCCTGGCCTCGATCTGGTCGTGGGGTTGGGCGACCTTCCGTGGCCGGCCCGATCCGGACACGCGACGCGCCGCCTGTGTCTACCTCTGGACGAGGCAGGCCGACCTCTGCGACGGGCCGGCCGCCGCCGGTCCGGGCTTCGATCCCTCACTGAAGCAGCCTGCGGAGGCGACACGCCTCCGGGTGACGCTGCGCGTCCTGAGCTCCCGCCATCCGGCGTGGTTCGAGGTCACCGCCTCCGCCAAGCTCGCCGCGCGAATCGGGTTCCTTCAGGTCGAGCGCGGTGGCCGGTGGCACAACGCGCAGCGGCTGCAACTCGGCCCGTTCCACCCTCGGCGGATGCGCCTCTCGCTCGCGAACGGGATCCACCGTCTGCGGTTCTACGTCGCGCCAGAGAACGCACCGCGCGGCGCGGCCCTCTGGACGGCGCCGCGGGTCGTCCGCGTTCACTGAGGTGCCGCTCGATAGCCTCGGGCGCTCACCCGCGACGAGGAGGCGAGCATGGCAATCGAGCGTGAGGCACACGCGACCTGGGAGGGCGACCTGCGCAGCGGCACCGGCCGGTTCGAGGTCGGCAGCGGCGCGTTCAGCGGCCAGGAGGTGACCTTCGCCTCGCGCTTCGAGCAGCCCGGCGGCAAGACGAGCCCGGAGGAACTGATCGCCGCGGCACACGCGACCTGCGTCTCGATGGCGCTGGCCAACGGGCTCGCCCAGGCCGGTCATGCGCCGACGCGGCTGGAGACGGACGCCGTGTGCACGCTCGACCAGACCGACGCCGGCTTTCGCATCACCAAGATGCAACTGACCGTGCGCGGGACCGTCGACGGGATCGGCGAGGACGAGTTCCAGGCGGCGGCACAGGAGGCGAAGGACGGGTGCCCCGTCTCGAACGCGCTCGACGCGGTCGAAATCTCGCTCGAGGCGTCGCTCGCCTAGTCGGAACCGCGCTCGAGCCGGCGCGCGACCATCTCGCCGAAACCTCCGCCGAGGCCTCGATAGGCCGCGGCCGAGCGCTCGTTGTCGTACTCGGTCCTGCGGAAATCGAATCGGCCATCGTCGTCGCGAACGGCCCAGGCGGCGCGCGTGTCGCCGTCGAGCGGCATGCCGGCGCTGCCCGGGTTGAGCAGCTCGGTGCCGTCTGGCCCGGCTCGCCGGAACTGCTGGTGGCTGTGGCCGAAGACGACCAGCCGGTTACGCACGCCGCCCAGCAGGCGCTCCTCGCCGGGCTCCGGCTCCGGCGCGAAGCTCTCGACGTCGGAGACCGGCGAGCCGTGGACGTACAACACGCCGTCGAGCTCAGCCTGGGTGGGGAGCCCGTAGAGGCGGTCGACCACGTCCTCGGGGAGATTCCCGGTGAAGGCCGCGTACGAGGCCATCACCTCCGGCCTGTCGAGTGGCGGTTCACGCAGCCAGCGCTCGCCGTTGCCGCGGATCCAGGTCGCCTCCGGCAGCTGCTGCAGGCGGTCGAGCGTTTCGAGCGGCCACGGGCTCGGCGTCGCGTAGTCGCCTCCGAGCAGCCAGCGGTCGACCC
>JBIOZO010000082.1:0-2669 GCA_044871215.1 Gaiellaceae bacterium
CGGTCACGCTGCCGAAGCTCCTGGAGCCGGTGGCCGGCTCGGCCAAGCCGGAGAAGGGCGGCGAGCTGCGGATCTACAACTACTCCGACTACCTCAACCCGGCCGTGCTGAAGAAGTTCGGCCAGCAGGAGGGCGTCGAGGTCAAGGTCACGACGTTCGACACGCTCGACGAGGCGTTCTCCAAGCTCAGCGCCGGCCAGCTCAAGTTCGACGTGATCTTCAGCGCACCGAACGAGCTCTCGCGGCTCGTCGGCCGCAAGCTCATCCAGCCGCTGAACTTCGAGTTCGTCCCGAACCTCAAGAACGCCTGGCCGGAGCTGCACGACCCGTTCTACGACCGCGGGCCGCGCTACTCGGTGCCGTACACCGTCTACACGACGGGGATCGGCTGGCGCAACGACCACGTGAGCTTCGACCCGAGCAAGCTCGAGAACCCGTGGGAGGAGTTCTGGAAGGCCGACCAGTACCGCGGGCGCGTCGGCATCCTCGACGACAGCCGCGAGGCGCCCGGCATGGCGCTGATGCGGCGCGGCGTCAGCGACATCAACACCGAGGACCCGGCGCTGCTCGCGCAGGCGGTCAAGGACCTCCAGGACCTCGACAAGCGCGTCCGCGTCAAGGTCACGATCTCGCAGTACGAGACGCTGCCCGCCGGCCGCATGTGGCTGCACCAGGCGTGGTCCGGCGACCTCATCGGCGGCGTCATCAGCTACCTGCCGAAGGGCACGCCGCCGACGGTCCTGTCGTACTGGTTCCAGCCGACCGGCGGCCCGATCTTCAACGACTGCATCTGCGTCGCCGCCAACGCCGAGAAACCGGTGATCGCGCACCGCTTCCTCGACTTCATGCTCGACAACGACGTCGCGTACGAGAACTTCATCGACTACGTCGGCTACCAGCCGCCGATCACGGCGATCGACGCCGACAAGCTGTTCAGCGACGAGATCCTGCCGCCGAACCTGCGCAACACCGTCGTCAGCCGGGAGGACTACGCCAACGGCAACGCGTACCTGACCCTGTCGGCGACGGGCCAGCGCCTCTGGGACCGCAGCTGGGCCACGTTCCGCAATGGCTAGCCGCCGGCTCTGGGGCCTGCTCACGATCCCCGGCGTCGCCTGGCTCGGCGTCTTCTTCCTGTTCGCGTTCTACGCGGTCGCGGCGGTCGGCCTGGGCAACGTGACCGAGCTCTACCAGCCGGTCCCGCACTGGAACCCGATCGACTGGAACGTCGGCTACCTCTGGCGGGCCATCCAGGACGTCGTGCCCGGCGGGCGTACGTGGGACGTCTTCCTGCGCACGATCGTCTACGTCGTCATCGCGCTGATCCTGTCGCTTGGGGTCGGCTACCCGGTCGCCTACTACACGTCGCGCCACGCGGGCCGCTGGCGCGTGCCGATCCTGGTGCTCCTCGTCCTGCCGTTCTGGATCAGCTACCTGATGCGGATGTTCGCCTGGACGAACCTGCTCGACTCGGGCGGCTACGTGGCGCGCTTCCTGGGCGTCATCTCGTTCGACGGGCTGCTGCGCTCCCTGGGCCTGCTCGACGGCACCAACTGGCTCGGCGGCCAGCACCTCACGGTGATCATGGCGCTCGTCTACGGCTACGTGCCGTACCTGATCCTGCCGCTGTACGCCTCGCTGGACCGCATCGACCAGCGCCTGATCGAAGCCGCGCGCGACCTCGGCGCCCCGCCCTTCTCCGCGTTCTGGCGCGTGATCGTCCCGCTCTCGAAGACCGGGGTGATGGCCGGCGTCGTGCTGATCGCGCTGCCGATGTTCGGCGACTACTACACGCCCGACCTGATGTCGGGGTCGCCGCGCACGTCGATGCTCGGCAACGCGATCAACGGCTACGTCCAGGGCGGGCCCGACAAGTCGCTCGGCGCGTCGCTGACGCTCCTGCTGGCCGCGTTCCTGCTCGCGTTCATGCTCTATTACCTGCGCGTCCTGCGGCGCGACCAGGAGACGGCGTGACCGCGATCGAGGCTCCCACGGTCGCCCGCCGGCGCGTCTCGGTGCGCGAGTGGTTCGCGAACCCGTGGGGCAAACCGCGGGTCCTGGCGATCGTCACGTGGCTCTACATCGCATGGTCGCTGCTGCCGGTGCTGCTGGCGATCCGCTTCGCGTTCAACGAGGGCCGGTCGCGCACGGCGCTGCAGGGCTTCTCGCTGCGCTGGTTCACCGAGGATCCGAACCTCAGCGTGCTGCACGACCCGACGCTGATGGCGGCGCTCGGGCAGAGCCTCGAGCTGGCCGCGCTCACGATGCTGATCGCCACGCCACTGGGCACCGCGCTGGCGATCGGCCTGCAGCGCTGGCGCGGGCCGCTCGCGACGAGCGTCAACACCGTGCTGCTGCTCCCGCTCGTCACCCCGGAGCTCGTGTTCGCGGTGGGCATGTTCCTCCTCTTCACGACGTCCTTCGCGTTCATCGGCCTCGGCACCACGGCGCAGGTCATCGGCCACGTCACGTTCTCGATGTCGTGGGTGGTGGTGATCGTTCGCGGCCGCCTGGCCACGATCGGGGTCGACGTCGAGGAGGCCGCCGCGGACCTCGGAGCGCCGCCGCGCGAGATCGTCCGGCGCGTCCTGCTGCCGCTGCTGATGCCGGCGATCGCGGCGAGCCTGCTCGTCGTCTTCGCGCTCTCGATCGACGACTTCGTCGTCGCG
>JBIOZO010000083.1:0-4004 GCA_044871215.1 Gaiellaceae bacterium
CCGCGCCCCTTGCGCACGAGCCAGTAGACGACGGCGCCGGCGACGAGCCAGGCGGGCCCGCCGTAGCGCGCGCCGGGATGCGTCGCCATCGCCGCGATCCAGATCGCGAAGGTCGCCAGCGAGCCGACGATCGCCGGCGCGGGCACCTCGACCCCGCGCAGCCTCAGGTTCCCGGGCGCGCGGTAGGGACGCGCGAGCTCGGGCTCGCTGAAGCGGAGCTTGATCACGGCGAGCTGCGCGGCGGTGAAGGCGGCGAGGACGCCGAAGCTGAAGAGGCTCGCGAGGAACGCGATGTCGTCGTGTACGAACGACGTCGAGATCATCAGCGCGATCGAGATCACCGCGGCAGCGAGGATCGCCTGCGGCGAGACGAGCGTCCGTCGGTTCAGCCGCCCGAAGGCGCGCGGCAGCTGTCCGTGCTCGCCGAGCGAGTGGGCCAGCCGCGTGAAGCCGGAGATAGAGGTCGTGACGGCCACGAGCAGGATCACGGCGCCCGTGAGCCCGACGTACACGCGCAGCGCGGTCGCCAGTCCGTCGGGGAGCGGGCCGCGCAAGGCATCGACGATCCCCATCAGCGGCGAGCGCAGCCACTCGGTGCCGAGCGCGGTCGTTCCGTTCGTCGCCGGGAAGGCGCTCAGCGCGACGCAGGCGATCGCGACGTAGATCAGGACGACGAGGCCGATGCCCGAGAAGAGGCTGCGAGGCAGCGCGCGACCGGGCTCGCGCGTCTCCTCCGCGAGGTTGGAGACGGTCTCGAGGCCGGTGTAGGCGAGCATCGCCAGCGGCAGCGCGAAGGCGATCTGGTGCCACGTCGGGTGCGACCCGATCGAGACGCCCTGGGTGAGCGCGTGGCCCGAGACGAGGAACGCGAACCCGAGGACGACGAGCAGCACCTGGGTGAGCAGGTCGAGCACGGCGACGAAGATCCCGTAGCTGTAGAAGGCCGAGCGACGCACGAGCCGGATCGCGGCGACGCCGACCACCACGCCCACGCCGACGACAACGTCCCAGGGGTTGCGCTCGAGCGAGCCCCACTGCAGCGCGGCGCCGAGGTAGTGCGGCAGGAAGAGCGCCGAAAGCGCGATCACGATCAGGTAGTCGAGGAAGAGCGCCCAGCCGGTGAGGAACCCGGCGAGGTCGTTGAACGCGCGGCGGACGAAGGTGGCGGCGCCTCCAGTTTCAGGGATCGCGGTCGTACCTTCGGCGTAGGAGAGCGCGACGACCAGGAAGAGCGCGCCGACGACCGCGAGCACCTCGGGCGTGAGGCCGAGCGCGTGCAGGGCGATGATCCCGAGCGCGACGTAGATCGAGGAGGCGATCTCACCGTAGGCGACCGAGAAGAGCGCCGGCGCGTCGAGGACGCGCTGCAGCCCCGTGATCTTCCTCGCCACGGCCGGAGGTTACTCCCCGACAGTGACAGTCACTGTGACTGTCACCGCCGTTTGAGCAAATAGAGGCGGCCGGCGCCGAGGGCCACGAACAGGACGCCGATCAGGTAGCCGAGGCCTCCGCCCTCGCGGGCAGTCTGGACGAGGATCGCGATGCCGATTCCGATCGCCGCCAAGCCGAACAGCGCCGTGGCGCCGCGATACGCGCCTCTCATGCGATGGGCCTCTCAAGGCAAGGGCGGCGACCGGTCATCTCCGACGCCCGGCCGGGCAAAGCCCAACCGGTCTGAAGTCGACACCGCAAGCGGCGTCTCATGCCGCGCGCGGGGCCGCCGCGACCATCACGCGGCAGGGCGCGTTCTTGAGCACGAAGTCGACCGTGCCACCGAAGATCCGCCCGCGGCGACGATGCTCGTCGTGACGCGGCGCCCCCATCACCACGATCTCGCTGCCCCGCCGCTCGGCTTCCTCGACGATCGCGCCCCCGGCCCGCCGCGCGCGGACGATCCGTCCGATCACCGGCACGCCGTACGCGTCGCCGACCGCGCGCGCCTCGTCGAGCAGGTCGTGCGCCTTCCGCTCGGCGCTGGCCGGCAGCTCGGCGTCGAGCGACAACTCGAGCGGCACCTCGAGCACCGTGAGCGCGACGATCGAGCCGCCGCGCTCGCTGGCGAGGCGGCACGCCAGGTCCAGCGCCGCCTCCGACTCCGGCCGCCAGACCACGGGGACGAGCACGTTCCGGTACTCGAGCGCCACCGCCGGGCCGATCACCACCGGCGCGCGCACCGTCTCGGTCAGCGGCGCGTGCACGACGCGACGGCGGTAGATGGCGTAGGTGACGAAGCCGGCGACCAGCCAGCCAAGGCCGGCCCAGCGCGTCGCGTCCTCCTGCACGACGACGACGAGCCACGAGAGCCCGGTTCCGAGGCCGCCGAAGATTGCGAAGAGCGGCCAGTCCACCCCGCCCAGACGGAGATTCGGACGCGCGCGGAAGACCAGCTCGTCGTCCCGGTTCTTGTACCGCAGCGCAACGATCGAGGCGTGGGCGACCGTGAACGAGAGCATCGCGCCGAACGAGTACATCGTCCCGAGGAAGGACGTCTTGCCCGGCAGCAGCACGATCATCGGGATCACGCCGGCGAAGATCACGAGCGAGATGTACGGCGTCTTGAAGCGCTTGTGCAGGCGCCGGAAGACCCCCGGTAGCTGGCGGTAGCTGGCCATCGCGTAGGTGATCCGCGAAGCGCCGATCACGCCCGCGTTGGTGGCGATGAAGAGGATCGTCGCGGCCAGCAGGCCCACGTACAGCTTCAGCGCGTCGAGCGCGGCGCCGTGCACGCCGAGGTTCTCGACGAGCCCCAGCACCGGGTCGTTCGAGAAGCCCTCCGGCGGCCCGACCCCGAGCAGCGTCTGGTAGCTCCCGTCGGGCGCCTTCGTGACGGGCAGCGCCGAGAGCGCGATCCACGGGAGCGTGAAGTAGATGACGAAGACGGCGATCGCGACGAAGGAGATCGCGCGGGGGATGTTCTTGACCGGGTCGCGCGCCTCCTCGGCAAGGTTGGAGACCGTCTCGATCCCGGTGTAGGCGATCATCGCCACAGGGATCGCGAGGAAGAACTGGCTCCACGTCGGCGCGACGCCCCAGTGGATGTTCGAGCTCAGCACGTGCGGGCTGAAGATCAGGGCGAAGCCGAGCAGCACGAGCAGCACCTGCGTCGCGAAGTCGATCAGCGCCAGGCCGATGTTCACGCGCGCCGATTCCTGGATGCCGACGATGTTCAGCGTGACGAGCAGCAGGATCACGAGCCCGCCGCCGACGATGTCCCAGGGGTTTTCCCGCAGCGGCGACCAGAAGATCGAGAGGTAGTGCGGCACGAAGAACGCCGAGATGGCGATCGTGATGATGTAGTTGAGCATCTGGGCCCAGGCGGCTCCGAACGAGACGAGCTCGTTGAAGGCGTGCCGGGCGAAGCTCGAGGAGCCGCCCGCCTCCGGATAGCGCACCGTCCCCTCGGCGTACGTGGCCGCCGTGGCCGCGAAGATCACGCCGGCGATCAGGAAGACAACGGGCGTCAGACCGAGCGCGAAGACGGCGGTGACGCCGAGGGCGTAGTAGATCGACGAGCCGACGTTGCCGTAGGCGGTCGAGAAGAGCGCCGGTGTCCCGAGCACGCGCTCGAGCCGCTGCTGCCGGCGTCTTCGTGACATCGAAGCGGACTCTAGGCCCGCGCGCGGCTATCCGTGAATCGAGACGACGAGCGGGATGATCAGGATCGCGACGAGGTTCGTGATCTTGATCATCGGGTTGATCGCAGGCCCGGCGGTGTCCTTGTAGGGATCGCCCACCGTGTCGCCGGTGACCGCCGCGGCATGGGCTTCCGAGCCCTTGCCGCCGAACGCACCGTCCTCGATCAGCTTCTTCGCGTTGTCCCAGGCGCCGCCGCCCGAGGTCATCGCGATAGCCAGGAAGAGCCCGGTCACGATCGTCCCGATCAGCAGGCCGCCGAGCAGCTTCGCGCTGATCAGCCCAGCCACGATCGGGAAGCCGATCGGGATCAGGGCCGGCAGCAGCATGCTCTTGATCGCCGAGCCGGTGACGATGTCGATCGCCTTGCC
>JBIOZO010000084.1:0-6002 GCA_044871215.1 Gaiellaceae bacterium
CCTGATTGACTCGTCAGTCAAAAAAGCTGAGGTTTGCAGCTAAAAGCTGACGGCTATAGCGCCCGCGGGGACCCTAGACCGACGACTCCAAGGAGCGCTCAATGCGTCTGAGATTTCTCGCCCTGGCCGGTGTGCTGGCCGCGTCTCTCGTGGTGATCGGAACGGCCGCGGCCGACTCCGGCACCTTCTCCGGCAGCATCACCCCGACCGCCTGTGGGCCGCTGCACCCAATCACGGTCGCGCCCGGCGACACGACCATCGTCGCCATGGCCGCCGAGACCGTCTCGGCGAACGACATCACGCTCGACCTCTACGACCCGAGCGGGAACCTGGAGGTGCACGGCGATACCGCGACCAGCCCCGAGACAGTCCGGTACCAGAGCCCCGACCTCCCGGCCGGCACCTGGAACGTGCAGGTGTGCCCGTTCGTCGGCGGCGTCGTCGCTGCGCCGTACTCCTATACGGGCACCTTCTCGACGAGCAACGTCCCGGTGACGCAGGTCGAGACGACCCCGGGCTCGGGCAGCGGCGGCGCGGGCGGCACGCCGACGCCGACCTACGTCGCGGGCAAGCTCGCTTTCAGCCCGGCGACCGTCGTCGACCCCCAGCGCACCGAGGGCGAGCCGCTGAACTTCCTCGACCCGAAGACGAACGACTACTGGGAGAGCGGCCCGTTCGGGACGACGACCCAGAACTCGTGGATCCACCGCTCGACCGACAACGGGCTCGAGTTCCACGTCGACAGCCCGGTCGGCCTGCGCCCGGATGCTCCTCCGGGCGGCGGCGACACCGACATCGCGGTCGACGACCAGGGGTACCACTACTTCGTCGACCTCGAGGGACTCGTCAACCTCGGTACGGCCGTCTCGAACGACGACGGCAACACCTGGCGGAAGAACCCGCTGGCCGTCCAGAACGCGGCGGTCGACCGGCAGTGGTTCGCGATGGACAACGGCCCGACCACCTCGGCGGCCGACAACACGATCTTCATGGGCTTCCACGAGAGTGAGGTCGGCACCTACATCTACTCGAGCCCGGGCACGACCGGCCCCAACGATCCGGTCGGCGGGCTCATCTGGCAGAACGCTTCGGCGAATGCGCCCCTCCCGCTCGCGGCTGACGCGACCTGCGGCCAGCTGCGCTTCGACCCGAAGTACCGCAACCTGTACTCGGCCTGCAACGAGGGCGACCACGTGCGCTTGACGATCGGCCACGTGGCGCCGGGCCAGCGCACCGGGATCCAGTTCCACAACGTCACGCTTCCGGTCTCGCCGGGCGGCGGCGATCCGGGCCACCTGTTCCCGGCGCTGGCGATCGACTCGGGCGGCAACGTCTACGCCGCCTGGATCGACGACAACGACAGCGCCGTCTACTACACGTCCTCGACCGACCAGGGCGAGACGTGGACGACGCCGGTCCGTGTCAGCACCGCGCCGTCGAACACGGCCGAGTTCCTGTGGGCACAGGCGGGCGCCGCGGGCAACCTCGCGCTCGCGTGGTACGCGACCGACGCGCAGGGCCAGCCCGACTCGTTCCCGAGCTGGGCGACCGACCCGCAGGGTGCGACGTCGGTCAAGTGGTGGGGCTACGCCGCGACGATCGGCAATGCGGCCTCGCTCTCGCCCACCGTGGCGCAGGAGCGCTTCACCGAGAAGCCGATGCACTACGGCCAGATCTGCAACCAGGGGATCGGCTGCACCGTCTCGAGCGGCGACCGCACGATGGCCGACTACTTCGCGCTCAACCTGGACAAGACGGGCGCGATCCGGATCGTCTATAACGACACGACGAGCCAGAGCCACGGCGCGCACCTGTACGAGGCGCGCCAGCTCGACGGCAAGACGATCACGGGCAAGCGTGCCGGCGAAAAGGTCCCGAAGAGCCCGATGAAGGACGTCACCGGTGACGCCCAGTGGCCGCACTACTCGCCCACGGGCGCCGGGCCGAACCAGCCGCAGCTCGACCTGACCAACGTCGCGCTGAGCATGGCCAGCCCGAGCACGCTCCGGGTGAAGATGAGCGTCGCCGACCTGTCGGGGATGCTCCCGCCGCTCGGCAAGACGAACGCCGTCTGGCTGACCCGCTTCCAGGCGCTGTCGGTCGGGAACTTCGGCGAGGAGGCCTACCGGATCTTCTACGTCGGTGCCGAGTCGGCCGGCGGCACCGCGCCGAAGTTCTTCGCGGGCTCGACGACCTGCACGGAGACGACGCCCGGCAACTGCAAGATCGTCGACTACCCGGCGACGATGACCGCGACCGGCCGCGTGTGCGGGAACACGATCTCCGTGGACGTGCCGATCAACGGCGGCTTCGGCATCGGTCTGCCGGTCGGGAACACGCTCTACAACGTGACCGCGTTCACGTTCGGCCGGAACGATGCGAACGACATCTACGCCGACGTCGACGCGTCGCATTCCTTCGACTTCGCCCTTGGCGGTGCCACCGGGGGGACGGTCTGCTGAGAGCGACGAGGCGCTACGAGCCCGGCGCGTAGCCGGGCTCGTAGCGCACCTTCGTCTCGCGCTGGAGCTTCGCCAGGAACGCGGAGAGTGCCGCGTTGCGGCTCGCGCTCCGCTCGGCGAGGGTCTTGCCGGTCACGTGCCTGGTGACCTTCGCTGCGATCCCCTCTCGCAGCAGCTCCGTCTCGACCGCGTCGCGGGCGTAGGTGTCCCCGTTGGCGTCGCCCTCCTCCTCGCCACCCGGGACGGTCGTCAGCCGCTTGCGAACCTCGTCCTCGTTCACCTTCACGCCCAGCCGGTCGGCCGCCTGCTGCAGCTCGGTGCGGTAGATCAGCAGACCCAGGAGCTGGTTGCGTAGCTGGGCGAACCCGCGTGAGCCCTGCTTGGGGAAGTCCTTGCCCTCCTGCTGGGCCTCGCGGCGGAAGTGAGCGACCAGCGCGTCGAGCTGCTGCTGGGTCACCTTCTGGTCGCCGACCACGGCCACGGTCTTGTCGTTGGTACCGCCGCAGCCGGCCAGCAGCGCGAGGCACAGGGTCGCCAGGGCGAGGCGTGTCATCCTCGCGGCAGCTTATGAGAGTCACCTTGATCGCGAACCCGTTTGCCAGCTCGGTGAGCGAGGAGCGGGTGCGCGCGGTCGAGCGGGAGCTCGGCAAGGTCGCCGAGACGACGACGCTCCTGACCGAGCGGGCAGGCCATGCGACCGAGCTGGCCGCGGCGGCGGATGGCGACGCGCTCGTCGTCCTCTCCGGCGACGGCGGCTTCAACGAGGTCCTGAACGGGGCGCCCACCGGGTTACCGCTCGGCTTCCTTCCGGGCGGAGGCACGAGCGTGCTCTCGCGCGGGCTCGGGCTCCCGCGTGACCCTGCTGCCGCAGCGAGACAGGTCGCCGAGGCGCTCGAGCACGGGCGCAGGCGGACGATCTCGCTGGGCCGCGTCAACGGCCGGCGCTTCGGATTCTCCGCCGGCCTCGGCCTCGATGCAGAGCTCGTCCGGCGCGTGGACGAGCTCGGCCGGCGAGAGGACGGCAAGCGCCCGGGTGACATCGCCTTCGTGCGCAGCGCGCTTCGGCTCGTGGCCGAGCACCGCGGGCGCTTCGAGCCGGAGCTCGAGGTGCGCGGCTTCGGCCGCGCGGCGTTCGCGCTCGTGGCCAACACCGATCCGTACACCTACGCCGGCGCGATTCCGATCCACGTCGCGCCGAAGGCGCGCTTCGAGCTCGGGCTCGACCTCTTCGCGCCGGAGCGGGTGCGGGCGGCGACGCTCCCGCGGCTGCTCCGCCACATCGTCACCGGCAGCCACCCCGCCGGCCTGCCGGGAGTCGTCTGCGCGCACGATCTCGACCGGATCGAGGTCGACTGCGACCGGCCGCTCCCGCTGCAGGCCGACGGCGAGGACCTCGGCGACGTCGAGCACGCGGCCTTCGAGGCGGAGCGCGGCGCGATCGACGTGCTTGTCTAGGGTTCCGCCATGAGCGGCTCTCGCAGGCTCGTCCTGAGCGGGATCGCGCTGACCGTGCTGCTCGCCCTGGTCGCGCTGGCGAGCCACGCGCACAAGCCGGGCGGCGGCACCGGCGGCGGCCAGTCCGACACGCCGAAGCTGATCTTCGAGTACGGCGCGACCGTGATGTTCATCCTCCTGCCGTTCGGGATCGTCATGGTGCTCTGGGTCGCGTCGCTCGGCCGGCGGCAGAAGCTGATCGACGGCGACGGAGTCGGCTCGTTCCGGACGATCTTCACGGTCGCGCTGGTGGCGATTCCCATGGCCTATCTCATTCGGCACTTCGTCACGAGCCACGTGCATCCGAGGCAAGGCGCCCTTCCGCCCGGCGCCGGCGGCGCGACCGGAGGTGCGCAGGTCTCGACGGACCACCCGGCGACCGGGCAGTTCCATTGGGTCGTCGCGTTGATCGCCGGCTCACTGATCCTCGCGCTGGTCCTCGGTGTCGTCGCACTTGTCGTCGCGAAGCGGATGCGGGGCGACGACTGGGCGGAGGAGGCGGCGCTCTCGGCAGCGCTCGACGAGGTGCTCGCCGACACGCTGGACGACCTGCGCGCCGAGAAGAGCCCACGCCGTGCTGTCATCCGCGCGTTCGCGCGCATGGAGAAGACGTTCGCCGCCCACAACGTGCAGCGTGAGCCCTCGGAGACGCCGCGCGAGTATGTCGAGCGCGCGCTCGACCGCCTCGGCGTCAGCAGCGCCTCGGTTCGGCAGCTGACGAAGCTCTACGAGCGCGCGAAGTTCAGCCGGCTTGAGATCGACGAGCGGATGAAAGCGGACGCGATCGACGCCCTCGCGGGTGTGCGCGCCGAGCTCGTCGAGCCCGACGCCCTGGCGGCCGCGTGAGGCGGCTGCTCACCGCCTGGCTCTTCTTCACCGCGCTGCTCGCGGGCGGGCTGCTCTTCGCGCGACTGGTCGCGCCCGGCTGGTTCGAGCTCGAGCTCGACATCTTCATCCTGGTCGTCGGGACGCTCGCGGTGCTGAACGTCGTCGTCGCCGCGCGCGAGGCGTTCCCGCGCGAAGGGCGCTCGGCGCTCGCCGAGGCGCTCGATCGCGACCCTCCCGAGCTGCAGCGGCCGGCGGAGCTCGGCCGGCTCGAGCGCGAGCTGACGATGGCCAACGCGAGCGCCTTCGACACCCACGCGCGGCTGCGGCCGGTCGTCCGCGAGATCGCCGGCGTGCGGCTGGCTGCGCGCGGCGTTCGCCTCGACGCCGCCGAGGACGCGCTGGGCGCCGAGCTGTGGGAGCTCGCGCGCGACGACCGTCCGGCACCCACCCAGCGGCACGCGCGCGGGACGCCGGCCGAGTGTCTGCGCCGCATGGTCGAGCGGCTGGAGTCGCTGTGAGCGTCGACACGGTCGCTGAGCGCGCGAACGCCGTTCTCGACGAGGTCGAGCGGGCGGTCGTGGGGAAGCGCGACGCGCTCGAGCTCGTCCTGCTTGGGATCCTTGCTGACGGCCACGTCCTGATCGAGGACTTCCCGGGTCTGGCCAAGACGCTGATGGCGCGGGCGTTCGCCCAGGTGACGAGCATCGGGTTCACGCGCGTGCAGTTCACGCCCGACCTGATGCCCTCCGACGTGACCGGCGCCTCGATCTACAACCAGCGCGAGGCCGACTTCGAGTTCCGGCCGGGCCCGATCTTCACCAACCTTCTCCTCGCCGACGAGATCAACCGCGCCCCTCCGAAGACGCAGGCGGCGCTGCTCGAGGCGATGCAGGAGCGGCAGGTGACGATCGAGGGCACGACCCACCCGCTCACGCGTCCGTTCCTCGTCCTGGCGACGCAGAACCCGATCGAGTACGAGGGCACCTACCCGCTGCCCGAGGCACAGTTGGATCGCTTCCTGCTGCGGATCGGCGTCGGCTACCCGGAGCGCGAGCAGGAGTGGGACGTGCTCGCGCGGAGGCTCGAGCGCGCCTCCGACGAGGTCGAGCTGGAGCCGGTCGTCGGCCGGGAGGAGCTGCTCGAGATGCAGGCCGCGATCGAGCAGGTGCACGTCGCGCGCAGCGTCGGGCTGTACATGGTCGACCTCGTCGCGGCGAC
>JBIOZO010000085.1:0-2289 GCA_044871215.1 Gaiellaceae bacterium
GAGATCGGCCGTCTGCTGGCGGAGATCGAGGAGGAGCGGGCGGCGGGTACGATCGCCACGAGGGAGGAGGCGCTCGCCTATGCACGACGCCACGCAGGAGCGGTTCGCGAAGACGGCTGAGCGGCTCGCCGCGCACCAGGATGCGCGCGCCGAGGAGCTGGAGTCGAAGGTCGCGCGCTTCGTGCTCGCCTCGGGCGACGAGCGGGCGCTCGACTCGGGCACGGGGGCCGGGGCGCTGGCGTTCGCGCTGGCGCCGCACGTGCGGGAGGTGGTCGCCGTCGATCTCGTGCCCGAGCTGCTCGAGCAGGCCCGCAGCCGCGGAAAGCCCTTCCCGAACGTCGAGTTCGTCGAGGCGGACGCGACGAAGCTGCCGTTCGACGACGGCTCGTTCGACCTGGCTGGCTCCCTGCGCACACTCCACCACATCGCGAGGCCGGAGCTCGTCGTCGCCGAGCTCGCGCGCGTCACGCGCCACGGCGGCCGCGTGCTCGTAATCGACCAGATCGCGCCGGTCGACCCGCTGGCGGCGCTCGAGCTGAACGCCTTCGAGCGCGCACGGGACTCGTCACATGCCCGGGCGCTCGCGGACATCGACCTGCGGCATCTCTTCGAGGCGAACGAGCTCGTCCTGCTCGACGAGCGGTACGAGCGCGAGCCGCGCGAGCTCGGGCCTTACCTCGACCTGGCCGGCTGCGAGGGCGAGGCACGCGAGCGGGCCGGGCAGCTCGCGCCGAAGCCGTACGTCGCGGAGCTCGGCTGGTACCTGCTCGAGCGGCGCTAGCCCAGGACCGCGCGCACTTCGCCCGGCTCCGGGAAGCGCCCGGTCTCGGTCTTCGAGAAGACGAGCCGCCCGTCGGCGATCACGTCGTATTGCCCCTTGCTACCGGGAAGCGCCTCGGCCTCGAAGCCTGCGGCGTTCAACTCGGTCGCGAGACTCGCGGCCCTCTCGTCGTAGCCGCTTCAGGTCGGGCAGTAGTGGATCTCGACGTGCACGACCCGATCCTACGTCGGCAGTCCGGTCGACTGAAGGTGCTCGAAGGCCTGTGCCAGGGCATGCCGCTCGCGCTCGTTGCTGGAGAACACGTCCGCCAGCCTCCGTTCGCCTTCCTCGGTCAGGCGGAGGTGGGCGATGCGGCCATCGTCGTTCGAGCGCTCGCGCACGACGAGGCCGATCTCCTCGGCCCTGCTGACGAGCTCGGTAACCGTGCTTTGCGCCAGTTGCAGTCGCTCGGCGAGCTCCGTCACGGTCGACTGCTCGGTTCCGCCGGGCGCGCCCTTGATCATCAGCAGCAGCAGGTAGCGCTGCGGCGTCAGGCCGGCAGCGCGGGCGTTGCGCTCCGAGGTGCGCATGAAGCCACGCAGCGCCGCGCGGAAATCGGCGACGGGGACGGCCTCAGCGGCGGAGAGCGGAGCGGCCATGTCGGGAATCCTAGTCGCCCGCCGGACGGATTCCGCGCCCTGCCACCCGCCGCACGAGCCCTGGCGCGAGCGCCTGAGCCAGCGGCGCGATCCGGTACCAACGGGGGACGAACACCTCGCGCTGGTCGTGCTCGACCGCCGCGACCAGTCGCTCGGCGACGAGCTCGGGCGCGGCCACGAGCGTGCCGAGCCGCGCGCCGAAGCGCTCGCGCTGCGGGAAACCGGTCGTTTCGACGAAGCCCGGCAGGATCGTGTGCACGCGGATCCCGCGCGGCCTCAGCTCCGCGGCCACGGCTCGCGAGAAGGCGAGCTGCGCGTGCTTCGAGGCGGTGTACGGGCCGGCCTGGCCCGCCGCGACGGTGCCGGCGACCGAGACGACGTTCGCAACGTGGGACGGTGCCGCTGCCTCGAGCGCCGGCAGGAAGGCGCGCAGGCACCAGACGTTGCCGAGGTAGTTCGTACGCGTCACCTCTTCGATCCGCTCCGCGGTGGCACGGAGAAAGCCGCCGCGGCCGGGGACGCCGGCGTTGTTGACGAGCAGCGCGATCCGCGGGTGCCGGCCGATGATCGAGCCTGCCGTGCGGTCGACCGCGTCGCGATCGCCGACGTCGCAGAGCTCCCACTCGGCGTCGAGGTCCTCGGCCAGCGGGCGCAGGCGCTCCTCGCCGCGGGCGAGCAGGATGAGCTCCCAACCGCGACGACGCAGCGCTCTCGCCACCGCGGCCCCGATCCCGCTCGAGCCGCCGGTGACGACGGCTAGCGGCACACGCGGACGGCGCGCGTGGCCGAAGCGGTCGCGCCCTTGCGGTCGGTCACGACCGCGCGCAGGACGTGGCGCCCGCGGTGAGCCTTGGCCGTGCGCCACGGGGC
>JBIOZO010000086.1:0-3270 GCA_044871215.1 Gaiellaceae bacterium
ACCCTGCGCGCCGACATCGACTACGGCTTCTACGAGGCCCGCACGACCTTCGGCCGCATCGGCGTCAAGGTCTGGATCAACAAGGGCGAGATCATGCCCAAGGGCTTCGCGCAGGACCTCACCGAGCTCGAGGCGCCGCAGGCGGTCGGGCCGGGCGGCGGCGGCCGCGGCGGACGCGGGCCGGGCGGCCCGGGCGGCCGTGGTGGCGGCGGCTTCGGAGGCGGTCGCGGCGGTGGCGGCGGCTACGGCGGCGGCCGCGGTGGTGGCCCCGGAGGGCGCGGCGGACGCGGCGGTGGCCGCGGCGGACGCGGCCAGGACGGTCCGCCCCTTCCCCAGGAGCGGCTCTGATGCTTCAGCCCAAGCGAGTCAAGTGGCGCAAGGAGCATCGCGGCCGCAGGCGCGGCTACGCGAAGGGCGGCACGAGCCTGGAGTTCGGCGACTACGGCTTGAAGGCGCTCGACCGCGGCTGGGTGACCAACCGCCAGATCGAGGCTGCCCGAATCGCGATGACGCGCAAGATCAAGCGTGGCGGGAAGGTCTGGATCAACATCTTCCCCGACAAGCCCTATACGAAGAAGCCCGCCGAGACCCGCATGGGCTCGGGCAAGGGCACGCCCGAGGGCTGGGTCGCGGTCGTGAAGCCGGGGCGCGTGATGTTCGAGCTGTCCGGCGTTCCGGAGCCGCTGGCGCGCGAGGCGATGCGCCTCGCCGGCCACAAGCTGCCCGTGAAGACGAAGTTCGTGATGCGTGAAGGCGCGGGTCAGGGATGAAGTCGGTCGAGGTGCATAACCTTGAGGATCCGCAGCTCGTGGAGTTCGCGGACAACGCGCGGCAGGAGGTGTTCAACCTGCGCTTCCAGCACGCGACGGGTCAGCTCGAGAACACCGCGCGGATGAAGCAGGCGAAGAGAGACCTCGCGCGGGCGCTGACGGTTGCGAACCAGCGCGGCATCGACGTGGAGACAGAAATTCGCAGGATGAGACGGACGAATGCTTGAGACAGACGAGAACGTGAACGACGAGACACCGGAGGGCGACGCCCCCGCGGCCGACGAGGCGCCCGACCAGGTCGCCGAGGAGATCGTGGCACCGGAGGAGCCGGCGGAGGAGCCGACGGCCGAGGAGGTCGCGGAGGAATCCGCCGCCGAGGAGGCGCCTGCTGCGGAGGAGGCGCCCGCCGAGGAGCCTGCTGCGGAGGAGGCGCCCGCGGCCGAAGCCGCGCCCGCCGAGGAGGCTGAGCCGGAGGAGGCTCTGTCGGCCAAGCAGGCGCGCAAGCGGGCCCGCTCGCTTCACTCCGGTGAGGCGCAGCCGCAGCGATCCTCCGAGGAGCGCGCTCAGGAGCGTGCCGAGATCCGCCGCAAGAAGGCGGTTCAGCGGCGCGCCTATCGCCAGAAGCAGCGCGAGCGCCGCGCGAGCGAGCCGCGGGCAGAGGCGCCGACCGCGCCGGTCGACCACATCGCCCAGCAGGGCACGTTGAAGGTGCGCCAGGGAGTCGTCGTGTCCGACAAGGCCGACAAGACCATCACGGTCCGCATCGACGTGGCCCGGCAGCACCGGATGTACAAGAAGATCGTCCGCACGTCGTCGACGCTCCACGCTCACGACGAGCAGAACGAGGCGCACGTGGGCGACACCGTCCGCCTGATCGAGAGCCGTCCGCTCAGCAGGAGCAAGCGCTGGCGCCTCGTCGAAGTGCTGGAGAGGGCCCGGTAACCCGATGATCCAGCAGGAATCCCGACTCAAGGTCGCCGACAACACCGGCGCCCGCGAGCTGCTCTGCATCCGCGTGCGTGGCGGCAGCCACCGCCGCTATGCCGGCGTCGGCGACATCATCGTCGGCACGGTCAAGCAGGCCATCCCGCACGGGTCGGTGAAGAAGGGCGACGTCGTGACCGCCGTGGTGGTCCGCACCAAGAAGGAGTTCGGCCGCGACGACGGCACCTACATCTCCTTCGACGAGAACGCCGCCGTGCTCATCGACGACGGCAACAACCCGCGCGGCACCCGCATCTTCGGCCCCGTCGCCCGCGAGCTGCGCGAGCGCAACTTCATGAAGATCGTCTCGCTCGCCCCGGAGGTGCTCTGAACATGGCGCTCAGAATTCGCCGTGACGACACAGTGCGCGTCATCGCCGGCAAGGACCGCGGCAGGACGGGCCGCGTGAAGAGCGTGGACCCGAAGAACGAGCGCGTCTACGTCGAGGGCGTGAACATCGTCAAGCGCCACATCAAGCCGCGCACGCTGCGCGACACCCAGCGCGCCCAGGAGATCGGCGGCATCGTCGAGATGGAGGGCCCGATCCACGTCTCGAACGTGATGCTGGTCGACCCCGAGTCGCGCGAGCCCACTCGCGTCGGGGTCAAGCGCGACGGCGGCAAGCGCGTCCGCGTGGCGAAGAAGTCCGGCAAGGAGATCGAGTAATGGAAGCCTCGGCACAGGCACAGGTTCCGCCGCGGCTGAAGGAGCGCTACGAGCAGGAGATCGCTCCCGCTCTGCGCGAGCGCTTCGGCTACAAGTCACAGATGGAGGTCCCGCGCCTCCAGAAGATCACGCTCAACATGGGCGTGGGCGACGCGAAGCAGGACTCGAACGTGCTCGACGCCGCTTCCGAGCAGCTCGCCACCCTCGCCGGGCAGGCGCCCAGCGTCCGCCGCGCGCGCAAGTCGATCGCCGCCTTCAAGCTGCGCGACGGCATGCCCGTCGGCGTGAGCGTCACGCTCCGGCGCGCCCGGATGTGGGAGTTCCTCGACCGCCTGACCGCGATCGCGATCCCGCGGATCCGCGACTTCCGCGGCCTGAACGCACGCTCGTTCGACGGCCGCGGGAACTACTCGATGGGCGTTCGCGAGCAGATCATCTTCCCGGAGATCGACTACGACGCGATCGATCAGGTCCGCGGCCTCGACGTGACCATCACGACGACCGCCAAGACCGACGAGGAGGCGTACGTCCTTCTGCGAGAGTTGGGAATGCCGTTCAACCCCGAGGGCGCTCCCGGCACGGCAGACGCGGAGAGCGAGGTCGACGCCGAGGAGGAGGCCCGCCTCGAGGAGGCACGGCAGAAGGCCGAGGCCGAGCAGGCGGCATTCGAGCAGTTGAAGGAAGAGAACCCGGAGGCGTACGAGGCGCCGACTCGTCCTGACGAGGAGGACGAGGAGGGCGAGGGCGGAGATGCTGCCCCCGCCGAGGAGAACCAGGAGTAAATGGCCAAGACTTCACAGAAGGTCCGCCAGCAGCGCGGGTCCAAGTACAAGACACGGAACTACAACCG
>JBIOZO010000087.1:0-3120 GCA_044871215.1 Gaiellaceae bacterium
GAGTAGGCGCCGGAGCCGATGCCGATCAGCAGCGCGAAGGCGAAGTCCTTCAGCGTCTCGCCGCCGAACACGTACAGGGCGCTGATCGGGAGCAGCGTGATGAAGGTCGTCGCCAGCGAGCGGCGGATCGTCTCCCACAGCGACACGTTCGCGATCTCGGCGAACGACGACCGCCGCATCAGCGGGATGTTCTCGCGCACGCGGTCGAGGATGATGATCGTGTCGTAGATCGAGTACCCGAGCACGGTCAGGATCGCCGCGACCGTCGCCGTGGTGACCTCCAGGCCGACGATGGCGTAGATGCCGATGGCGATGAGGACGTCGTGCAACATCGCGGCGATCACCGCGACGGCGAACTTCCACTGGAAGCGGATCGTGATGTAGAGGACGACGAAGAGGAGCGAGAGCAGGATCGCGTAGATCGCGCTGCGGGCGATCTGCGAGCCGAAGCTCGCCGACACCGTGGTGACGTTGAACGTCCCCTGCTCGAGCGAGGCCCTCTGCTGCAGCTCGGTGCGGAGCCGCGTCTGCTCGGGCGCGGTGAGGACCTCCGTCTGCATCTGGAACTCCGAGTAGCGCTCTCCGCCGGCGCTGTCGCCGACGCCCTGGATCACCGCGTTGCCCTGGCCGATCCTGTCGGCCTGCGCGCGCACGTCCTCGAGCGCGACGGGCTGCGACGTCGCGAACGAGACCTTGGTGCCGCCCTCGAAGTCGATGCCGAGGTTCAGGCCGCGGACGCCGAGGGCGATGATCGAGAGCGCCATCACGACCGCGGAGATGGCGAACCAGATCCGCCGCTTGCCGATGTAGTCGTGCTGGATCCACTTCGGGATCTGGTCGCCCGTCGCGCCCATGAAGCGCGGGCTGTTGAACCACTTGAAGCCGGCGAGCAGCCCGAGCATCGCGCGCGTGGCGAAGACGGCCGTGATCAGCGAGATCGCGGTACCGATGAGGAGCATCAGCGCGAAGCCGCGAACGCCGGCGCTCGCGAGCGCGAACAGCACGAGCGCGGTGATTGCGGTGACGGCGTTCGCGTCGATGATCGTCGCGAAGCCCTTCTGGTACCCGGTCGCGATCGCGGCGCGCACGGATTTCCCGCCGCGCGACTCCTCCTTGATGCGCTCGAAGATGACGATGTTCGCGTCTGCCGCGACGCCGATCGTGAGGATCATCCCGGCGAAGCCCGGGAGCGTCAGCGTGACGTTGAAGATCAGGAGCATCGCGTACAGGAACGCCGCGTAGATGCCAAGGCCGAGCACCGCCACGAGGCCGAGGAAGCGGTAGAAGACGAGCAGGAAGATCGCGACGGCGAGCATCCCCGCGACGGCCGCCTTGAGTGCCTCGCGGAGGGAGTCCTGGCCGAGCGTTGCCGAGATCTGCGTCTCGGAGAGCGTCTGGAACTCGACGGGGAGCGCACCGGTCTGCAGCACGAGCGCGAGATCCTGGGCCTCGCCGACCGTGAAGTTGCCCTCGATCTGGGCGCGGCCGCCGCCGATCCCGTCCGACAGCGTGCTGTCGGTGAAGTCGATCTGCGGGAACGACTGGATCTCCTTGTCCAGCACGATCGCGAAGTGCTGCGCCTGGTTCTTGAGCCTGCCGCGCGTCCACTCGTCGCGCGTGATCCGCTGGAACGTGTCGCCGCCCTTGTCCGTGAACTGCATCGTCACGATCGGCTGGTTGCCGCCCTGCGTGTCGAAGTCCTGGCGCGTGCCGTTCAGCCGCAGGTCCTGCCCGGTCATCTGCGGGATCGGCGGCTCGGCGTTCGGCCGGTACTTGAAGAGGTAGTAGACGTTCTGCGCCGGCTGGATCGACGGCGGGCAGAAGCCGGCGCTCGGGCCGCACGTGACAACCGTCGTGCCGTTGGGGACGCCGGACACCTTGGCGCCCTCGTCCGCCTTCACCTTCGCGCTCGACTCGAGCGCCTTCTTCGTCCGCATCGGCCCGGCGATCAGCTTGCCGTCCGCGTCGAACGCGTACCACTGCTTCGCGCCGAAGCGGTCGACGAGCGACGTCGTCGACGCGCTGCGGAGGAGGTCGGAGAGCGACTCGGACGGATTCGCGTCGCCGGTCGCCGTCACCGAGGGGCCGGTCAGCGACGTCTCGAGGTCGAAGAGCTCGAGCTTGGCGGTCGAGCCGATGATGTCCTTCACACGCTCGGGGTCCTTCACGCCGGGCAGCGCGACCGCGATCTGGTCGTTTCCCTGCTTGCGGATCTCCGGCTCCGAGACGCCGAGCTTGTCGACGCGGTTCCGGATGATCTCGACCGAGCGGTCGAGGTCGGACTTCTGCAGCGGCCGGCCCTGCGGCGGCACGGCCTTCAGCACCACCTCGAGCCCGCCCTGCAGGTCGAGGCCGAGCACCGGCTTCTTGTGGAACGGCGAGCCGGGGATCGCGAGCAACGCCGCCCCGGCGAGGGCGGCGAGGATCAGCGCGACGAGGATGAGGTGATTACGACGCTCTCTCACGGAAAACGACCGCGCGTAGGTTAGCGGCGCTCTTCCGCGGTCGGCGGCTCCGGAGCCGTGATTGGCTCAATCGCATCAACCTCGGCGTCGTCGACCTCGACGTCGTCGATCTCCTCCGGCGGGATCACGGCGCCGATCGCCTTCTTGGCGACGCGCACCTCGATGTCCGGCGCGATCTCGAGCCCGAGGTCGTCCTCGCCGAGCTCGGTGACCGTGCCGTAGAGACCGCCGGCGGTGACGACGTAGTCGCCGGGCGCGAGCCCCGAGATCATCGTCTCGGCGGCCTGCTGGCGCCGCCGCTGCGGCAGCACGATCAGGAGCCACATCAGCGCGAAGCCGAGCACCAGGAACAGCAGGAAGCCCAAGGATCCTCCTAGACGGCGGCAGCGACGCCGAGGCGGGCGAGGGCGTCGGCCTTGTAGGAGGCGAGCGTCCCCCGCTCGATCGCAGCGCGTGCGCCGTCGGTCAGTTCGAGCAGGAAGCGCAGATTATGCAGGCTCAGGAGCCGCAGGCCGAGGAGCTCCTCCTGGTTCACGAGGTGGCGGATGTACGCGCGCGAGAAGCGGGAGCAGGCGGGGCAGGAGCAGCCCTCGTCGAGCGGCCGCGGGTCGCGCGCGAAACGGGCGTTCTTCAGGTTGAGGCGGCCCTCCCACGT
>JBIOZO010000088.1:0-3794 GCA_044871215.1 Gaiellaceae bacterium
CGGACGGTCGCCCGCGTCGCCGTGCCGACGCCGCGGATCGCACCGACGTTGCGGACGTCCCGCCCGTGCGCCGTCACGACCAGCGGCGCCTTCCCGGCCAGCGCCGCGAGCAGCCCGGACGGCACGAGGAAGTGCGCGTAAACCACGTCTGGCCTGAAGCGGCGCGCGGCGTGGAGGGTCCGGTACGCGAGCGTCAGGTAGCGCGTCTTGCCGCCGCCGCGTGAGTCGAGCACCGCCTGCCGCAACTCGTGCCCGCGCTCCTCGAGCGCCCGCTCGAGCTGCTTGACGAAGACGCCCAGGTCCGGGTCGCTCGGACCCGGGTACATCTGCGAGACGAGCAGGATCCTCACGGCGCGCGCTGCGCGTCATACATGTCGAACTCCTCGCGCAGCACGTTGCAGATCTCGCCGACGGTGCAGCGCGCCCGGAGCGCCTCGCGCAGCGGCGGGAGCAGGTTCTCCGTCCCTTGCGCGGCCTCGCGCACGCGCGCGAGAGCGTCGTTCGCGGCCTGCGCGTCGCGTTCTGCCCGGACGCGCGCCGTCCGCTCGAGCTGGCGCCGCTCGGCCTCGGGGTCGATCCGGTGCAGCTCGATCGGCTCCGGCTCCGTCTCCTCGTAGCGGTTCACGCCCACGATCACGCGCTCGCCGGACTCGACCTCCTGCGAGTAGCGAAACGCTGCGTCCTCGATCTCGCCCTGCACGAAGCCCTGCTCGACCGCGGCGACCGCGCCGCCGAGCTCGTCCACGCGCGCGATCAGCTCTCGAGCTCGTGCCTCGAGCTCGTCGGTCAGCGCCTCGACGAAGTACGAGCCGCCGAACGGGTCGGCGGTGTCGGTGCCGCCGGCTTCGTGTGCCAGTAGCTGCTGCGTGCGCAGCGCGATCCGCGCCGCGCGCTCCGTGGGCAGCGCGAGCGCCTCGTCGAAGGAGTTCGTGTGGATCGACTGCGCGCCGCCCGAGACCGCCGACAGCGCCTGCACGGCCACGCGCACGATGTTGTTCTCGGGCTGCTGCGCGGTGAGCGTCGAGCCGCCGGTCTGGGCGTGGAAGCGGAGTGCCTGGGCTTTCGGGTTCGTGGCGCCGAAGCGGTCGCGCATGATCTCCGCCCAGAGCCGGCGCGCCGCGCGGAATTTCGCCACCTCCTGGAAGAAGTGGTTGTGCGCGTTGAAGAAGAACGAGAGCCGCTCCCCGAACTCGTCCGGCGAGAGCCCCGCCTCGACCGCGGCCCGCGCGTACGCGATCCCGTTGGCGAGCGTGAACGCCAGCTCCTGCACCGCGGTCGAGCCGGCCTCGCGGATGTGGTAGCCGGAGATCGAGATCGTGTTCCAGGCGGGTAGCCGCTCCGCGCAGTAGGCGAACAGGTCGGTCGTCAGCCGCATCGAGGGACGCGGCGGGAAGATGTAGTTCCCGCGGGCGATGTACTCCTTGAGGATGTCGTTCTGGACCGTCCCGCGGAGCTTCCCCGGCTCGACGCCCTGCTCTTCGGCGACCAGCTCGTAGAGCAGCAGGAGCAGCGCGGCGGGCGCGTTGATCGTCATCGAGGTCGAGACCTGGTCGAGGGGAATCGAGTCGAACAGCAGCTCCATGTCCGCGATCGAGTCGATCGCGACGCCGGTCCGCCCGACCTCGCCGGCCGCGCGCTCGTCGTCGGAGTCGTAGCCGAGCTGCGTCGGCAGGTCGAAGGCGACCGAGAGCCCCGTCTGGCCGCGGTCGAGCAGGTAGCGGAAGCGGCCGTTCGTCTCCTCGGCCGAGGCGAAGCCCGCGTACTGGCGGATCGTCCACGGCTTGCCGCGGTACATGTCGCGGTACGGGCCGCGCGTGAACGGGTACTCGCCCGGCCCTTCGAGCTCAACGGGCGCGTCCTCGGCGGTGTAGACCGGTTTCAGCTCGATGCCGGAGTCGGTCTCGCGGTCCTCGGTGCTCGCCATCGACGGGATCGTATTGCTCAGTCAGCGGCGAGGCCCTGGAGCGCCACGCGCACCCGCCGAACCGCGGCTTCGTGCTCGTCGAGCCGGCCCTCCAGCTCGCCGTCGATCTGCGCGAGCACCCGCCGAAAGACCGGCAAGCCGAAATCGAAGATCTCCTGCCCGGCCGGCGTGAGCGTGAGCAGCGTCGAGCGCCGGTCGTTCGGATTCGGCTCCTCGCGCACGTGGCCGCGTTCGATCAGGCGTGCGACCAGGTCGCGCAGGGTCGTCCGGCGCAAGCCCATCGCCTGGGCGAGCCGTGTCCGCGTGACCGGCTGGAGCGTGCCGACGAACGAGAGCGGCCCGTACTCGGACGGCTCGACGCCCTCGGCGATCAGCTGCTGCCGGGTCAGCTCCCACCCGTAGCGGGCGGCGACGAGGAGCTCCTGGACGATCGCTCCGCGGACGATGGGCTCGGCCACCGCCTCGATCATAGGGCGGCTATCCGCGGACGACGGGAATGAGCTTGCCCGCGGGCGTGAGGAGCTGGATCCGCTTCGCCTGCCACTGGTTCACGTAGACGGCGCCGTCGTACGCCACGGCGACGCCGTTCGCATCGTCCGAGCGGAGAATGCGCCGGGTGACGCCGCCGGGAGTCGTGCGCGTGATGCCGCCGCCGACCCCGTCGCGCACAACGTCGGCCGAGTAGACGCTGCCGTCGGGACCGACCGCGAGCGAGACGGTGATGCCGACGTCGCCGCCGAGCGTCGTGATCGTCCCGGTGACGAGGTCGACGCGCCGGATCCGCCGATTCTCGGTGTCGGCGATGTAGAGCGCGCCGTCCTGGCCGATCGCGACCGAGTGCGGGTGGTAGATCTGCGCTGCCGTCGCGGGGCCGCCGTCGCCGCTGTAGCCCTCGGTGCCGTTTCCGGCGACGGTGGTGACGGTGCCGTCGGGCGCGACCTTCTTGATCCAGCCGGCGTAGATCGTCACGTAGAGGTTGCCGACGGCGTCGACCGCGACGGCGCTCGCGTCCATCGGCGGGGTCAAGCGCGTCAGGGACGCGCCGTCGAGTCGGTAGACGGCGCCGTCGCGGCCCGCCGCGTAGACGGTGCCACCTGCGACGTAGACCTGGAAGACGCCCGGGCCGGTGGCGACCTGCTTCGCACGCGCATGCGCGATGCGCAGGACCGCTCCGGAGTCGAGCTGACCGACCACCAGCGAGCCGTTCGGCTCGGCGGCGATCGCGAACGGGTCCTTGACGAGCGGGTCACGTGGAACGTCGACGAACACCGTGCCGAGGCGCGTCGCCTTGCGGCCGGTGGTCACCGCGATGCGCCAGTAGCCGGCGAAGGGGAAGCGCAGCGTCGCGCGGTAGCGGCCGCGCTTCGTCGTCGCCCACAGCGGCGCGGTGAGCGTCCTTGGCCCGACGGCCCGCAGGAGAGCGCGCCCCGGCGGCGTGACGGTGACCACGGCGCTCCAGGGCACGCCCTTCACGGCGTTGCGCGGAACCGAGACGCCGTGCACCTTCGGAGCCGGGGCGGCGCCGAGGCCGATCACGAACAGGAGCGCGAGTACTTTCAACATAGGGCGATTCCGCCGTATATATGGCGGATCCGCCTCACTTTGTCAAGTACGCTCCGCCGATGATCCGCGTCCGTCTCTTCGCGGGCCTGCGCGAGCGGGCGGGCTGGTCGGAGCGAGAGCTCGACGGGATCGCGCGCGTGGCCGACGTCTGGCGGGAGCTCGAGCTGGGCGAGGAGCCCGCCGGCCTGCTCTACGCGGTCAACCGCGAGTACGCCGACCGCGAGCGGGAGCTGAGCGACGGCGACGAGGTCGCCTTGATCCCTCCCGTTTCCGGCGGCGCGTTCCGGGTCACCGAGGAGCCGCTCTC
>JBIOZO010000089.1:0-3939 GCA_044871215.1 Gaiellaceae bacterium
GAGAAGCTTTCGAACACCTCGCTCGCATTTGGCCCCGAAGGCGACCTGCTCGGGCTGTACCGCAAGATCCACCTCTTCGACGTCGAGGTCGGTGGGGTCGTCTACCGTGAGTCGGAGGCCGAGGAGCCGGGCGCCGAGCCGGTCGTCGTGCAGGGCGAGGGCTGGCCGGTCGGGCTGACCGTCTGCTACGACGTCCGCTTCCCCGAGCTCTACCGAATCCTCGCGCTCGAGGGCGCCGAGCTCGTGACCGTCCCGGCGCACTTCACCACGCCGACCGGCAAGGATCACTGGCACGTGCTCCTGCGGGCGCGCGCAATCGAGAACCAGTACTTCGTCGCCGCGCCGGCGCAGGTCGGCGAGACGCTGCCCGGCAAGCCCGCGTACGGCCGCTCGCTGATTGTCGACCCCTGGGGGATCGTGCTCGCGCAGGCGCCCGACGAGGAAACGGTGATCTCGGCCGAGCTCGACCGTGCTCGGCTCCGCGCCGTCCGGGACAAGCTTCCGTCGCTGAAGAACCGCCAGGCCGACGCGTACCGCTGGCCGGCGAAGGTCTGATCTCCCGCCGGGGGCTGACCCTCGGCGAGCCGTTTCCGGGCGGCGTGGCCTCGGAGCTGGTCGTTCCCGTGACGACCGCCGAGGGCGAGCAGGCCGTGCTGAAGGTGCAACGCCCGCACCGCGAGGACGAGCACGAGGCCGCGGCACTCGAGCTCTGGGACGGGGACGGCGCTGTCCGGTTGCTCGACACCGAGCCTGACGAGCATGCGCTGCTGCTCGAGCGCTGCGTGCCGGGCACGCCGCTCTCCGCAGCCGGGCAGGAAGCGGCGCTCGACGTCTTCGTCGATCTCTTGCCGCGCCTCTGGAAGCCGGCCGGCCCTCCGTTCGGCACGCTCGCTGCCGAGGCGATCTGGTGGTCGGACTCGCTCGAGGCGACGTGGGAGCGCTTCGGCCGCCCCTTCGAGCGACAACTGCTCGACGCGGCCCTCGAGGCGCTGGCCGAGCTGCCGCGCACCCAGGGCAAGCAGGTGCTGCTCCACCAGGATCTCCACGGCGACAACGTCCTTTCGGCCGAGCGTGAGCCGTGGCTGGCCATCGACCCCAAGCCGCTCGTGGGCGAGCGCGAGTTCGGGATCGCGCCGATCGTCCGCTCGCCCGAGCTGGGTCACTCGAAGCGCGACGTGCTGCACCGCTTCGACCGCCTCGTCTCGGAGCTCGGAGTCGACCGCGAGCGGGCCTGCGGCTGGACGATCGCCCAGACGATCGCTTGGGCCTTCGACGGCGAGCATCGCGAGACGCACGTCGAGACCGCGCGCTGGCTGCTAGAAGCACGCTGATGCCTCTGCGAGCCGTCCTCTTCGACGTCGACTTCACGATCGCCCGGCCGGGGCCGGAGCTCGGCCCCGAGGGCTACCGGCGCCTGGGAGAGCGCTTCGGCCTCGAGCTCGACCCTGCGCGCTATGGCCAGGCGCGCGAGCGTGCCGTGGAGGGGATCAAGCGCCACCCGGAGCTCGAGCACGACGAGGAGATCTGGGTCGCCTTCACCGAGCGGATCATCCGCGGGATGGGCGGTGACGCCGGCAGCGCGTACGACTGCGCGGTCGCGATGACGCAGGCCTGGGAGCACGCCGAGCACTTCGAGCTGTTCGAGGATGCGCCCCCCGTGCTGCACGAGCTGCGCGCTCAGGGGCTCAAGCTCGGGCTCGTCTCGAACACCGGCCGCGACCTCGACGCGTTCATCGCTCATCACCGGCTGCAGGTCGACGCGGCGCTCGGCTCCGGCGCCTTCGGGCGGACGAAGCCGCACCCGACGATCTTCCGCGCCGTACTCGAGCGGCTGGGCGTCGAGCCGGGCGACGCGGCGATGGTGGGCGATTCGATCGAGGACGACGTCGAGGGCGCTCATGCCGCCGGGATCGAGCGGGCGTTCCTGCTCGACCGCGAGAACCGTCACCCGGAGGTCGCCGAGCGGCTACCCGACCTGCTCGCGCTCCCGGCCGCGCTGGGCTTGAATCGCCCCGGCACGGTCTAGACTTCGCTCGGTGCCCAACCGCACGGACGCGCAGGAGGAGAAGCGCCGACTGCTGCTGATGGCGGCGGTACGCGTCTTCGCGCGCAAGGGTTACCACGCCAGCCGGGTCGGCGATATCGCCGAGGAGGCAGGGGTCGCGTACGGGCTCCTCTACCACTACTTCCAGTCGAAGGAAGACGTTCTGCTGACGGTCTTCCGCGAGACGTGGCGGGCGCTGATCGCAACGATCCAGAGCGTCGAGGAGGCCGGTGACCCGCCGCGCGAGCAGCTGCGCAAGGTGGCCGAGATCCTGCTGCGCTCCTGGCGGCGCGACCCCGACCTCGTCCGGGTGCTGGTTCTCGAGGTCACCCGCAGCCCGCACCTGCGGGGCGAGATGGACGAGATCGTCGCCTCGTTCGCGGCGATCCAGGAGATCATCGAGCGCGGGCAAGCGGACGGCTCGATCCGGCCCGATCTCGATGCACGCCTGGCGAGCTACGTGTTCTACGGCGCCGTGGAGAACCTGCTCACCGGCTGGGTGCTCGGCCGGCTGCCTGACTCGGAGAAGGACGTCGCCCGCGCCGAGCGCACGCTGGTCGAGATCGTCACGGGCGGACTGGCCCCCGAGCTCGCGACGGCCGGCGCGTAGTGGCGACGACATCGGGGTCGCAGGCGCTCGTAGGCGCGCCGGTGGTTCGGCGGAGCCTGATCTGGTCGCTCGGGCTCGGCGCATTCGGGCTCGCGTACTCGGTCACGACGATCTCGGTTGCGCTGCCACCGTTGCTGGCGACGTTCACCGACTCCGGCACGTTGATCGGCGTCGCGATCGGCGCCGAGGGCCTGTTCGCGCTGACGGTGTCGCCGGTGATCGGGCCGTGGAGCGACTCGTTCCACACGCCGCTCGGCCGCCGCAGGCCGTTCATGCTCGTGGCGGTCGGCCCGATGGCGTTCTGCCTGCTGCTGATCGCATTCATGCCGAACCTCTGGACTGCGGTGCTGCTGGTGCTGGCGTTCTACTTCGCCTACTACCTGTACGAGCCGCCGTACCGCGGCCTCTACCCCGACGTGCTGCCGCCCTCGGCGTACGGGCGGGCGCAGGGGATCCAGCACGTGCTGCGTGGGATCGCGCTCGGGATCGCACTCGTCGGCGGTAACTTCCTGCTCAAGGCCTGGCTACCGGCCCCGTTCTTGACCGCAGCGTTCATCACCTCGGCGGCCTGCGGCGCGACGATCCTGCTCGTCCGCGAGGACGGCGGCCACGGGCGGGTGTTCGAGGGGTTTGCGGCGTACATCAAGCGCAGCTGGCACATCTTCTGGGAGGACGGCGACGTGCGGCGCTTCCTGATCGCCAACTCGGCCTGGGAGGGCACGTTCGCGGCCGCGCGCAGCTTCGTGATCCTGTACGTGATCGACGGGCTGCACGAGTCGCAGACCGTCTCCGGCGAGATCCTGGCCGCGGTGGCCGCCGGCTACGTGGTGGCGGCGCTGTTCTCGGGCCGGCTGGGCGACCGGTTCGGCCTTGCCCGCGTGATCTTCTTCGCGTCGTTCGTGTACGGGACAGGGTTCCTCGTCGGCGGCCTCGCCCAGGAGTGGCATCCCTGGTACCTCGCGCTGATCGGCGTCGTCTCGATCGCCGGCGGCACGGTCATGACCCTGGCGTGGGGCCTGCTCTACAAGATCGTCCCCGAGGAGCATCGCGGCGCGGCCTCGGGGCTGGCCACGACGACGAAGGGCATCGGCCTGCTGGTCGGCGCGCCGCTTGCCGGGCTGGCGATCGATCTCGCGAAGCCGTACCTGGGCGCAACCGACGGCTATCAGATCCTCTGGCCGATCTGCGGGCTCGGGATCCTCGGGGCCATTCCGCTGCTCGTTCGGCTGATGGCGGTCGAGGACGAGCGCGGGCACACCCCGGTGCCGGCCACGCCGCCGTCGCT
>JBIOZO010000090.1:0-4986 GCA_044871215.1 Gaiellaceae bacterium
GCCAACGTCGCGCGGGTCGGTCGCGAACACCCGGGCGAGCTGGTGGCGGCCGCGAGGCTGCTCCTGACCGAAGGCGCGCTCCGCCGACTGCTGGTCGACTACGCGCGCTCCACCCAGGCTCGCGAGAACATCAGCCCGCGTGTCGTGCTCGCCGACCTCTTCTGCCTGGCTGCGCTCCGGCGGTCTTCCGAGTTCGAGGTCTCGACGACCGTCGACCGCGACGAGCATCGCGTGCTGTTCACGAGCATGCCGAGCAACGGTGGTCCCGGCCCGTCGCCGCAGGAGCTCGAGCGCCTGCTCGAGGACGGGGCCTGGGAGTTCCTGCTCGACCACTCGAGAATCGGCAGCGCGATCGAGTACCCGCTGGCCGGGTCGCGGACGCTCACGCTCGAGCTTCCCGTCGGCCTGCGGCCGATGCCGACGCTGAGCTGGGTCGCGCGAAAACGCCCGGATCACGTGGCGACCGCCCTCTCCGGCCTGCTAACACGAAGCTAAAGCCCCGCGCGTATCCTTCGGCGCCATGTGCGGAATCGGTGGAGCCGTCAGCCTTTCACTCACGCCGCTCCCGAACGCCGCGGGAACGGTCGAGCTGATCAACGACGTGCTCCGGCACCGGGGCCCTGACGGACAGGCAACCTGGGTGCACGACCACGGCGTCGCGGCATTCGCCCACCGCCGGCTGGCGATCATCGACCTCGACAGCGGTGACCAGCCGATGACGGACGGAGCCGGCAACTGGGTCACGCACAACGGCGAGATCTACAACTACATCGAGCTGCGCGGCCTGCTGGGCAAAGACCGCTTCACCACCAGCTCCGACACCGAGGTGATCCTGCGGGCCTACCGGCAGTGGGGCGAGGGCTGCCTCGAACGGTTGCGCGGGATGTTCGCGTTCGCGCTCTGGGACGAGGAAACGCAGACGCTCTTCATCGCGCGCGACCGCTTCGGGATCAAGCCGATGTACTACGCCGTCGTCGACGGCGTCCTGTACTTCGCCTCCGAGGTCAAGGCGCTGCTCCCGTTCCTGCCGAAGGTGGAGACGGATCTCGAGGGCTTCTCCGACTACCTCACCTTCCAGTTCCCGCTCGCCGGGAAGACGCTCTTCGAGGGGGTGCACGAGCTGCTGCCGGGGCACTTCCTGCGCGTTCGGAACGGGACGCTCGAGACGGAGCGCTACTGGGAGGTCTACTTCGAGCCCGACTTCGACCACACCGCCGACTTCTACGAGCGCCGGACGCAGGAGCTGCTCGCCGACTCGATCTCGTTCCACCTGCGTGCCGACGTGCCGGTCGGCTCCTACCTGAGCGGCGGCCTCGACTCGAGCATCGTCGCATCGCTCGCCTCGACGACGCACGGCCCCGGGATGATGGGCTTCACCGGCCGCTTCGGGATGCCGGGCTTCGACGAGAGCCGGTTCGCGCGCAACGTCGCCGACGACCGCGGCTTCGAGCTGCACGAGATCGAGATCGGCCCGGACGACTTCGTCGACCGGATCGCAGAGGTCGTCTACCACCTCGACTACCCGGTCGCCGGCCCGGGGTCGTTCCCGCAGTACATGGTCTCCGAGCTGGCGGCGCAGCACCGCAAAGTCGTCCTCGGCGGCCAGGGCGGCGACGAGATCTTCGGCGGTTACGTGCGCTACCTGATCGCATACTTCGAGCAGTGCATCAAGGGCGCGATCGAGGGGACGACGCGCAGCGGCAACTTCGTCGTCACCTACGAGTCGATCATCCCGAACCTGCAGACCCTGCGGGAGTACAAGCCGCTGCTGCGCGAGTTCTGGCGCGAGGGCCTGTTCGACGACCTCGACGCGCGCTACTTCCGCCTGATCAACCGCGCGCCCGACCTCGGCGACGAGATCGACTGGTCGCAGCTCCGGGGGTACTCGCCGTTCGAGACCTTCAAAGGCATCTTCCACGGCGACAACGTCCGCAAGGAGTCCTACTTCGACAGCATGACCCACTTCGACTTCAAGACGCTCCTGCCCGCGCTCCTGCAGGTGGAGGATCGCGTGAGCATGGCGCACGGGCTCGAGTCTCGCGTGCCGCTGCTCGACCACCCGCTCGTCGAGCTGGCGGCGACGATGCCCGCCGACGTGAAGTTCAAGGACGGCAACCTCAAGCATGTGCTCAAGACGGCGTTCGGGCAGGTGCTGCCGGAGGCGGTCCGAAGCCGGCGCGACAAGATGGGCTTCCCGGTACCGCTGCAGGAGTGGATCGGCCGCAGCGGCCCCGTTCGCGAGTTCGTCGTCGACACGCTCTCATCCGACGCGGCACGCGGCCGGGAGCTGGTGCACAACGAGAAGGTGGTCCAGAAGCTCGACGCGGAGCCGCGCTTCGGCCGTAAGGTCTGGGGGCTGCTCTCGCTCGAGCTTTGGCAGCAGGCATTCCACGACAAGGCGCGCTCGTACAAGAAGCGCGCGGAGGCACTTACATGAGAGTTCTGATCACCGGTGGCGCCGGCTTCATTGGATCGCACCTCACCGACCGCCTGCTGGCGCGCGGCGACGAGGTGCTCGTTATCGACAACTTCGCGACGGCCCGGCGGGACAACCTGTCCGAGCACAAGCAGCTGCAACTGGTCGAGGGCACGATCGTCGACCCCGAGCTGGTCTCGAAGACCTTCGCCGAGTTCCAGCCCGAAGTCGTAGCCCACGCTGCGGCCGCTTACAAGGATCCGGATGACTGGAGCGAGGACGCGGCCACGAACGCGGCCGGGACCGCCAACGTCGTCAAGGCGTCGGAGGCCGTGGGCGTGAAGCGGCTCGTCTACTTCCAGACGGCACTCTGTTACGGCCTGCATCCGCTCGAGCAGCCGATCACGCTCGACCATCCGCTGCGGCCGGAGGACTCGAGCTACGCGATCTCCAAGACCGCGGGTGAGTACTACGTCCGCCTGAGCGGGCTCGACTGGGTCTCGCTCCGACTCGCGAACGCCTACGGGCCGCGCAACGTCAGCGGCCCCCTCCCGACGTTCTTCCAGCGGCTGAGCGAGGGGAAGAGCTGCTTCGTGATGGACACGCGGCGCGACTTCATCTACGTGCAGGACCTGATCGACCTCGTCGTCGCGGCGCTGGACAGCCAAGGCTCGGGCGGCGCCTACCACGCCTCCTCGGGCGCGGACTACTCGATCAAGGAGCTGTTCGACGCCACCGTCGCAGCGCTCGAGCTCGATCCAGCTCCGGAGGTGGAGGTACGCGACCGGAATCCGGACGATGCGTTCACGATCCTGCTCGACCCGAGCCGAACCCAACAGGACTTCGGCTGGAAGCCGGAGACGCCCCTCGAGCGAGGAGTTGCGGAGGCGATCGCCTACTACCGCGACCACGGGATCGAGGAGACGTTCACGCACCTCAGGCTCGAACCGGAGAAGCAGCCGGCGCAGTGACCGAGTTCGACGGAACGAGTGCCCTCGTCGTCGGCGGGGCCGGGTTCGTCGGCGGCAACCTCGTCCGTGAGCTGCTCGCGCGCGACGCCGGCCGCGTGCTCGTGGTCGACAACCTGCTCTCGGCCGAGCGCGAAAACGTGCCGACGGACGAGCGGGTCGAGTTTCTCGAGGGCTCCATCGCCGACGATGCCGTGCTCGACCGGCTGGAAGACGAGTTCGACCACGTCTTCCACCTGGCCACCTACCACGGCAACCAGAGCTCGATCGCCGACCCACTCGCGGATCACGAGAACAACCTGATCACGACGCTGAAGCTGTTCGAGCGCGTGAAGGGCTTCGCTCGGCTGAGGAAGCTGGTCTACGCCGCGTCCGGCTGCACGCTCGCTCCCCACACGTACGGGGAGGCCGAGGCGGTTGAGGAAGACGGTCCGGTGCCGCTCGACCTGGACAGCCCGTACCAGATCTCGAAGGTGGTGGGCGAGTTCTACGCCGTCTACTACCACCACCAGCACGAGCTGCCGACGGTGCGCGCGCGCTTTCAGAACGTCTACGGGCCTGGCGAGGTGCTCGGCGCGGGACGCTGGCGCGGGACGCCGGCGACGGTCTGGCGGAACGTGACGCCGACGTTCGTGTACCGGGCGCTGAAGGGCCTGCCGCTGCAGCTCGACAACGAAGGCCGCGCCTCGCGCGACTTCATCCACGTCACGGACATCGTCGACGGACTTCTGCGCTGCGCGACCCACGGAGCCGGAGGCGACGTCTACAACCTGGCGAGCGGCACCGAGACGTCGATCCGCGAGCTCGCCGAGACGATCAACCGGCTCTGCGCCAACGACGGCAACCTCGAGCTCGGCCCGCCCCGAGACTGGGACCGCTCGGGCCACCGGTTCGGAAGCACCGAAAAGGCAAAACGCGACCTCGGCTTCGAGGCGCGCGTGCCGCTCGGCGACGGCCTTGCCGGCACCGTGGACTGGATGAAGGCGAACCTCGACTGGATCGACGCCTGCATCAGGCGGCACGCCGACCGAATGGACTTGCCCGCCGAGCTCGCAACGGCGTAGGTGGCCCTGCTGATGCGCGCCGCGCAGGTGCCGGCTTGACCGTTCCCGTCGCCGTTGTCGGCGTCGGGAACATGGGCCGGCACCACGCGCGCAACTACAACGAGCTGCCGGCCGCCGAGCTGCGCGCAGTAGTGGACGGCGACCAGGCGCGCGCCGAGGAGCTGGCGAGCCGCTACGGCGCCGCGGCCTACCCGACGGTGGAGGCGCTACTCGACGCCGAGCCCGACGTCGCGGCGGTGTCGGTGGCGGTGCCGACGACCGCGCATACGGCCGTTACCCGGACGCTGCTGGAGGCGGGCAAGCACGTACTCGTCGAGAAGCCGATCGCGCCGACGATCCACGAGGCGGACGAGCTGGTCGACCTGGCAGGGCAGCGCGACCGCGTGCTCGCCGTCGGCCACGTCGAGCGCTTCAACCCCGCCGTCCGCGAGCTGCGCCGCCTGATCGACGAGGGCCGTGTCGGGTCGATCCTCTCGCTCGTCGCGCGCCGGGTCGGCGTGATGCCGCCGCAGGTGAAGGACGCGAACGTGATCGTCGA
>JBIOZO010000091.1:0-6100 GCA_044871215.1 Gaiellaceae bacterium
GCGGAGGCTGGCGAGCGCGTCGGCGCGGAGATCGTCCGGCTCTGGCGGCTCGCCGTCGCCGCCTCGGAGGCGGGCCTGCCGCCGGAGCTCCCGGACGGCGCCCGTCGCAGCGGCATCAACCCGAAGCTCTAGGCCCCTTCCATACCGACTCCCAGCGATAGACGTCCTTGGCGATCACTGGACGTTTGGGGTCCGTGAAGCGGTAGTAGAGGACGGTCAGAACATGCGCGGAGAACGGCGCGGTCACTGAGCTAATCGCTACGGCGAGCACGTACCTGACGACCGGGTTGATGTCGATGAAACCGATTGGCCAGAAGAGGAAGTCGGACAGGACGAAGGTGATCACGACGACGAGGGCGACCGCTCCCGTCTGGCCGCGGACGAGCTCCGAGGAGCGGTGCCGGGCCTCGCCGGCGAAGCGTCCTTCCAGCATGATCAGCGGGGCCATCAGGCACCACCTGGCGGCGGCGATCACGCCGGGCACGATCAGGAGGATCAGCCCGAAGATCACCCCGAGGCCGTAGACGATCGACGCGCCGAGGAGTGACCAGAATCGCCTCCTGGCGGCGCTGAGAAGCGTTGGGATGTCGTCGGGTCGGCGGCCCTCGTGGATATTCCTGACGATCTCGACCAGCGCACCCTGGACCAGTACGGGACCGGCGAACACGAGCGCGAAGGCGACGATCGAAAGGAGCAGTCGGGCTGCGGTGTTGCTCGGAAGGTGGGCAGCAGCGTCGACGCCGTCGACGGCCGCAAAGACGATGGCAGCCGTGAGGATCGAACGCCGCATTAGCAGCCGGTAGAGCTCCAGCGCTTCTCGATAGATGTCCCTGAGCGCGAGCCGCACCGACGGGAAGCTACGGCGTCGGCCGTGGGCCGGGCAAGCGCGCGTGTCACACTGAACGCATGGCGAGCACGGCCAGCCGGAGGAATCTCGGCCGGATCTCCGAGATCGCCCAGGTCGCGGTCAGGCACGGCTTCGGCTACTTCTTCGAGACCCACCGGCTGACCGATCTGCTCCCCGGCCGGCCGAAGCTCGACCCGGAGGCCGCCAGCCCCTCGGAGCGTGGCCGGCACCTCCGCGAGATGCTCGACGAGCTCGGCCCGACGTTCGTCAAGTTCGGCCAGCTGCTCTCGACTCGTCCCGACGTCGTGCCGCCCGACATCGTGCTCGAGCTGCAGAAGCTGCAGGACGACGTGCGGCCGGTCCCGTACGACGACGTCGAGCGCGTGATCCGCGAGGAGCTCGAGCTGAGCGTCGAGCAGCTCTTCACCGAGTTCGACCCGACCCCGGTCGCCGCCGCGTCCATCGGTCAGGTGCACCGCGCGATTCTCCCGAACGGCCGGCGCGTCGCGGTCAAGGTGCAGCGGCCGAACGCCCCGCGCCAGGTCGAGGCCGATGTCGCGCTGCTCTACCAGGCGGCCCGCCTGATCAAGGAGCGAGTGCGCGCGCTCGAGTTCATCGACCCGCGCCAGCTCGTCGACGAGTTCTCGCGCTCGATCCGCCAGGAGCTCGACTACCGGCTCGAGGCGCGCAACGCGGAGGCCTTCCACCACCGCTTCGCGGGCCATCCGCACGTCCATATTCCGCGTGTCTACTGGAGCTACACGCGCACGCGCGTGCTCACGCTCGAGCTGCTCGACGGCTTCCAGCTCGCCGACCTGCCGCTCGAGGCCTGGGAGATGGAGGAGCGCCGCCGACTCGCCTACCTGATGGCGGAGACGTGGATGACGATGATCTTCCGCCACGGGTTCTTCCACGGCGATCCGCACCCGGCGAACATCTTCGTGGTCGACGCCGACCACATCGGACTCGTCGACTTCGGGCAGGTCGGGAAGCTCAGCGACGAGGACATGTCGAAGCTGACGGGGCTCTTCATCGACGCCGCCTCCGAACGCATCGACGCCCTGCCGCGCCGTCTCGCCGAGCTCGGCGTCCGCTACCCGAAGGAGCGCGAGGACGAGTTCGTCACAGAGCTGCGCGAGATGTACGCGCGGTACTACGGGGCGAGTCTGGCCGAGATCGACCCCCTCCAGGTGATCCGCGAGGCGTTCCAGCTGATCTACCGGCTCAACCTGCGCCTGCCCACGCGCTACGTGATGCTCGACAAGGCGATCGCGACGCTGGCCTCGGTCGGCGTCGAGCTGTACCCGGACTTCAACGTCTTCGAGGTCGCAAGGCCGTACGCCCGCGGGCTGATGGTCGAGCGCTACGCGCCGCAGCGGGTGCTCAAGCGGGCGCGCAACGAAGGGATCGAGCTCGCCCGGATCGCGCGTGACCTGCCGTACCAGGTGCACGACGTGCTGGAGGAGTTCCGCGACGGCCAGATCGAGGTCGGCTTCGTGCACAAGGGCCTCGACGAGTTCATGCGCAAGCTCGACGTCGCCTTCAACCGGCTCGTGATCGCACTGGTCACGGTCGGCGGCCTCATCGGCTCGAGCCTGATCGGGATCTTCTCGACGAAGGGGCCGCAGATCGCCGGTGTGAACTTCCTCTCCTTCGTCGGCTTCGTCCTCTCGGCGGTGCTCGGGCTGTGGCTCCTCTGGGGAGTTCTCCGCTCCGGCCGGTTGTAGAAACCTCGTCGCACTTACGCGCGAAAGGACATCTGGCGCGCCGCGCGGGCCGCGGATAGCTTCGATCCATGTCGCAGGCGCTGCTCCTCGCCGAGGCCGAGCCGGGAACTCGTGAGTTCCTCGCGCGGCACCTGGCGAGCGACGGCTTCGCGGTGCTCGGTGCGGACGCCGGGCGCGAGGCCCTCGAGCTGGTCGAGCGCGAGCGGCCGGACCTCGTGCTCGTCGGCGGTCTTCCGGACGCGCCGGCGCTCGAGGTCTGCCGCGTGCTACGCGAAGGCGAGCCCGGCCGCTCGTGGGACCGCGACGTCCCGGTGATCGTGCTCGGCGAGGCCCGGGCCGACGCGGTCGACCGGGTGCACGCGTTCGAGCGCGGCTGCGACGACTTCGTCCCGCGACCGTTCCACTACGAGGAGCTGGTCGCGCGGATCCACGCCGTCCTGCGCCGCACGCAGCCGAGCATCCGCGAGCGCCTCGCAGCTGGGCCCGTGGCGATCGACCGGGCGACGCGCCGCGTGTCGGTCGACGGCCACACGGTGGCGGTCTCGGCGAAGGAGTACGAGCTGCTCGTGAAGCTCGCCACACAGCCGACGCGCGTGTTCACCAAGGAGGAGCTGCTCCGCGACGTCTGGGGCTTTCGCTCGCTGGGTCGCACGCGAACGCTCGACTCGCATGCCTCGCGCCTGCGCCGCAAGCTCGGCCGCGCGGGCGCCCCGGACTGCGTGCTCAACGTGTGGGGCGTGGGCTACCGGCTGATCGCCGGCTACGAGGAGCTGGGCCGGAGCGCGTAGTCCGTCGGAGTCGTCGGCGCCTCGAGCACCTCGGCGAAGCCTTCCGATCGCAGTTCCTCCGGCGCGCAGCTCCGTGCGAAGCTCGCGCAGAGCTCGTCGAAGCCGCCGACCTCCTTGCCGCGGCTGGCGACCCGCGCCCGTAGCGTCTCGAGGTCGACGTCGAACCGCACAGCAGTGGCTGCCGCCCCGGTCGAGCGGGCAAGCTCGAGCAATCGCAGGCGTGCGCTCTCGGTGACGTTGGTCGAGTCGGCAACGACAGTTCGGCCCGCGGCGAGATGCTCGAGCACGCGGCGATCGCGCTCCTCGAAGATCTGCGGATCGCGACTCGAGTTGTAGTCGTCGCCGAACAGCTCTTCCGCAACGTCGTCAGACGCCACGACCACGACCCCCTCCAGCCGCGCCAGCGCGGCGGCGAACGTGCTCTTGCCGGCGCCCGGCGGTCCGACCAGCACGATCAGCCCGGCCGGGATCGTGATCGCTCGAGCCTCGCTCACGCGCGGATTGTCGCGTCGGGCTAGGCTCCGCGCGTGGAAGACGTCGTTCGCGTGACGGTCGTGCCGGGCGAGCCGGAGGCGGAAGTCCTCTGCGGCCTGCTGCGGGCGAACGGGATCAAGTGCGGATTCCGGCCCACCGACGAGCCCGACTCGGCGTTCGAGGGGTTCGGCGGGGAGGGCGGTGCGCGCGAGATCCTGGTCGCGCCGGCCGACCTCGAGACCGCTAAGGCTCTGCTCGACGAGGGCTGAGCTCCTCGCGGCGCGAAGCCGCCAGCTCGAACAGGCGCAGCGTCGAGGCCAGGCAGTAGCCGACGAGCAGCGCGAACGCGACCGTCGCGACGCCCACGGTGCCGCCGAGGGCGAACCCGATCACCAGCACCGTGACCTCGATCCCCGCGCGCACCGAAGCGATCGGATATCCGGTGCGCCGGTGGATGCCCGTCATCCACCCGTCTCGTGGGCCCGGGCCGAGGTTCGCCGTCAGGTAGAGGGCACTGGCGACTCCCACGGCAACGATCGCGAGTCCCGCCTCGAGCAGGCGTGCCGGGACCGACTCCGGGTGCGGCAGGACGTGCCGCATCACGTCCAGCGAGAGGCCGATCACGACGACGTTGGCCACGGTGCCGATGCCGGGCACCTGCCGCAAAGGGATCCAGCCGAGCAGCACGACGACGCTGATCGCGATGGTCGCGCCGCCGATGTCGAGCGGGGAGTGCTTCGCCACGCCTTGGGCGAGCACCGTCCACGGCGTGTTGCCGAGTCTCGCGTTGATCAGCCCCGCCTCGCCGATCCCGAACAGCCAGAGCCCGGAGAGGAGGACTGCGAGCGTCACCGGGCGCGGCCACGACCAGCCCGAGCGCCGCGCGCTCCACGGCATCGTCGGCAGCGACCGCGCCGGGTTCAGGAACAGCTTCAGGCCACGCGAGAGCGACGCCCTCATCGACGTCGCCCTCGCATCGAAGAGCTCGCGCTACTTCCCGAAGTAGAGCCGGCCGAAGAGGTCGTGGGCCGGGCCGGCTGCCGCGAACGCGCGCGGCTTGAAGATGTCGAGCAGTGCCCGCAGGATGTTCGTGTTCGGCGGGCTCTGGTTGTGGGCGCGCACGATCTGGAACGCCGGGCACGCCTGGTAGTCGTTCACCGCGGTCTGTGCGCCGAAGTACGCCGGCTTCGCGAGCTGTGATGCGAAGTAGCCGTCGAGCCCGGCGAAGGTGTCCTGGAAGGTGTCGGCGGTTACAGCGGTCGCGCAGACCGCGTACGTGAGCGTCAGCGCCTGGATGTTCTCGTCCGCCTTGACCTGCTTCTTCAGCTTCGTGACCTGCGTCTGCAGCGACTTGACCTGCGCCGCGAGCGACTTCAGCGTCGGGCCTTTGGCCGCACCGGCACCAGCCGGTGAGGCGACGAGCAGCACGACGGTCGCGACGGTTGCAAGCCCGAGTACCTGCCTCATGAGTTCCTCCCCGTGTGAGCCTCGAATGGTTCGAAGCACTATGCCACCACGGGGTTCAGGCCAACAGGGCGCCCTCGAGCTCGAGCAGGGTGCGCTTGCGCTCGAGCCCGCCGGCGTAGCCCACCAGCGAGCCGCTCGAGCCGACCACCCGGTGGCAGGGGAGGACGATCGGCACCGGGTTGCGGTTCATGATCGTGCCGACCGCACGGGCGGCGCGGGGCCGGCCCGCCCGCTCGGCGAGCGTCCCGTAGGTCGTGAGCTCGCCGTAGGGTACGCGAGCGAGCTGCTCGAGCACGGCGCGGCCGAACTCGCGAGCGGGGCCGAGGTCGATGTCGAGCTCGAACTTCCGGCGCGTGCCGGCGAAGTACTCGTCGAGCTGGCTACGCACGTCGTCGGTAGGCCGCGGCGAGCGCAGCACCCGGGTGCCGAACAGCCGGGCGAGGCGCTCAACCTCGGCGTCCGGGTCGGCGTCGTAGCGGATCTCGCAGACGCCGCGGTCGGTCACCGCCAAGAAGAGGCGGCCAACGGGTGTGTCGTGCAGCTCATAGGCGACGTCGAGCAGGCCTTCCGCGGCGGCGGCATCGCGGAAACGTCGGTCGAGCTCGGCGGAGACGGTCATGAAAGCTCCTTTCTGCGCAGGCGACGGACGCCGGACGAGGCGGCCTGGCGAGCCGCCTCGGACGACGAGCCGAGCGCGGTGCCGATCTCCTCGTAGCTGAGGTCGTAGCCGTAGCGGAGGAAGACGGCCGCGCGCTCCTTCTGGGGAAGCTCGGCGGTGAGCCTGCGCAGCTCTTCGT
>JBIOZO010000092.1:0-6027 GCA_044871215.1 Gaiellaceae bacterium
TCGAGACCTGGACCGACCTCTACAGCGCGCTGGCGCCGCAGAACCTGGCCAAGTCGGGCGCGATCTTCCAGTTCCTGAGCTCGGTGTCCGCCGACCGGCTCGACCCGTCGGTGACCGCGATCCGCGACGACGCGCTGGCGAGCCGCAACCTCGACACGCTGCGCGCCTGGGCAGCCGTGCGCTCGAGCCGGCCGCTCCTCAAGACGGTAAAGACGCCCGTCTTCATGTTCCAGGGGCGCCGCGACTTCGCATTCGACATCGCGCAGGCCAGGGCGGGCTATGCGCTGCTCAAGGGGCCAAAGCGGTTGTACGTCGGCGACTTCGGCCACGCGCCATCGACCTTCCCCGGCCCGGACTTCCAGCAGATGGCGAGCCTGGGACTCGCCTGGTTCAAGCGCTACCTCGGCACCGGCAGCGCGACGATCGCACCGATCACACTGGCGCCCAACCCCTGGCGCGGGAAGCTGCGCAGCTTCGCGAAGCTGCCCGCCACGCGCCGGCTCACCGTCTCGCTCGCGGGCAGCGACCACCTCGCGGGCGCGGGGCGCGCGGTGCGGTCGACCGGCCGCTTCACCAGTAGCGCCGAGACGTTCGGTGCTCCTAGCGTGCAGTTGACGGCGCGCCTCACGGGCGGCTGGTCGCGCCTCGTGGCCGTCCTCACCGCCGAGCCGCGCAAGGGCTCGCAGATCATCGTCAGCGAAGGTGGGATCAACACAGCCGGCCTGAAGGGCAAGCGGAAGCTCTCGATCCGGCTGATCGACACCGCGACGCTGATCCCTCGAGGCGCGCGGCTGACGCTGACACTCGCCACCAGCTCGGTGGCGCAGAACCCGGGCAACCTGCTCTACCTGAACTTCCCGATGCCGAAGAGCGCCCGCATCATGCTCGGCGCCGCGAAGCTGACGCTCCCGATCCTGCGCAAGCCGATATCACGGTGAGGGCACTCGCGCTCGCCCTGCTGGCCGCGGCCGCGCTCGCCCTGCCGGCGGGCGGTGCGACAGGCGGCACGCCCGGGGTGACCTCGAACGAGATCCTGCTCGGGGGCACGGTGCCCCTGAGCGGCTCCGCCTCGGCCTTCGGCACGGTCGGCCCTGGCGCGAACGCCTACTTCAGGTACGTGAACGCCCACGGCGGCGTCTTCGGCCGCAAGATCCGCTACATCTGGCGCGACGACGGCTACGACCCGTCGCGAACGGTGGACGAGACCCGGCGCCTCGTCCAGGAGGACAAGGTCTTCGCGATCTTCAACACGGTCGGCACCGAGCACAACGTGGCGATCCGCGGATACCTGAACGCGGTCAAGGTGCCGCAGGTCTTCGGGGGCACGGGCGCGAGCGTGGTCGGCAAGGCGGCGAAGCGCTACCCCTGGACGATGGGCTACCTGCCGAGCTTCGAAGGCGAGGGCGCGATCTACGGCCGTTACGTCGTCACGCACCGGCCCAAGTCGCGCATCGCGGTGCTCTACGAGAACAGCGACTACGGCCGCGACCTGCTGCGAGGCCTGCAGCGCGGGCTCGGCAAGCGCGCCTCGCACATCGTCGCCAAGCAGACCTACGAGGTCACCGACACCGACGTCAACTCGCAGATCGCCAAGCTGCGCCGCTCGAAGGCCGACACCCTGATGCTCTTCTCGCTGCCGTACCAGACGATCCAGTCGTTCGTCTACGCCTACAAGCTGAAGTGGCACCCGCAGTTCTTCGTCAGCGCGGTCTCGATCGAGCCGTCGATCATGGCCGTCGCGCGCCAGGGCACGAACGGCAAGGAGACGAACAACGCGCTCAGCGTCGCCTTCGTCAAGGACCCGACCTCGCCCGCCTGGCGCAAGGACAGGGCGGTCGCGCTCTACAGGCGGATCATGAAGCGCTACTTCCCCGGCGGCCGCGTCTCGGACGTCTACAACTGGTACGGGATGACGGTCGCATTCTCGATGGTGGACGCGCTCAAGCACGCGGGCCGCAACCCGACGCGGGACAGCCTCCGTCGCGCGATGACACACATGGACGAGCACAGCAACCCGTTCCTGCTCCCGGGGGTCGGCGTGGAGACGAGCCCGTCGGACTATTTCCCCATTACCAAGGCTCGGATGGTCGGCTACCGAAAGAACCTCTGGGTGCTGTTTGGGCCGCTGGTCAAGGCCCGATAGCCGGTGTTAACTATCCGCGTGCGCGCGACGTCTCATACCAAGCCACCCAGGGGACAACGAGAAAGAAGGGGTTTCATGAAGAAGTCATTCCGCCTGGCACTGCTGACCGGTGCCTGCTTCCTCGGGCTCGCGTTCGCGGCGCCCGCATTCTCCGCGTACGACCCGTCGCTGATCATGGAGCAGTCGAGCTACAAGCTCGGTGCCACCTCGACGGCCGACGTGTTCATCGCGATCGACCCGAACGCCGATCCGACCGCCCAGCTGCGGATCTTCTCGCCGGCCGGCTACAGCGCGAACCTGACCGCGGCGCCCGGCACGAAGATCGGCACCGTCGTCGCGCGCGTGAAGGCGAAGGCGCTGGGCGACGCCCTGCTGACGCTCGCCGGCGACGTCCTCGTCGCCAACCCGGCCGACCCGACCATTCAGGGCGCGTCGCTCCAGTGCACCGGCAAGACGACCCACACCACGATCTGGGTCCTGAACACGAGCCTGCAGGGCCAGACGGTTGCCATCCCGGTCTTCGTCGACCAGGTCGGCCCGCTGGTCGTCCAGACGGTGTGCCTGCCTTCGCCCGACGTCCCCGAGGCGATGGGCGGCGCGAAGTTCGGCGCGCAGCTGTTCGCGGCCGACTTCACCATCAAGAACGTGTTCAAGAACGCCGGCGCCAACGGCGGCTACGAGTGGGCCGGCGTCTTTACGCCGTACGCGCCCGGCACGAAGACGCCGAACCCGGCCGGCACGCTCGAGGCCCGCACCTACGTCGGCCTGCCCTCGTCGCTGACGCTCAAGCGGGCGAAGGCGAAGCGCGGCTTCAAGCTGACCGGCCAGCTCAAGATCGCCGGCGTCGACGCGCGTGGGATCAAGCTCGATGTCTACGCCGGCAAGAAGGCCGGGCCCGCGCCGAACGCGGTCTCCGGAGGGACGGGCAAGCGGATCACCCGCAGCGCGAAGCTCCCGGCGACCGGCAAGTACTCGATTGCCCGGCCGAACGTGAAGTTCGCGACGTTCTTCCAGACGCGCTTCGAGAACTACACGACGCCCTGCACCGGGCCGTCGCCTTCAGGCCTCCCGGTCCAGTGCCGCGAGGAGCGCATCGCCGCGATCACGAGCAACCAGCTCAAGGTCCTGAAGCCGAAGAAGAAGCACCGCTAGTCGTCGTGCCGAACGGGGCCTTCTGCGAGGGAGGCCCCGTTCTACTTTTCAGCAGGCAGGTCGTCGTGGCGCGACCACTCATGCCACGAGCCCGGGTAGTTGCGGGCGTGGTAGCCGGCGGCCCGGAGGGCTAGGGCGGCCAGCGCCGAGCGCGAGCCCGAGTGGCAGTACGCGACGATCGCCGCGCCCTCGGGCAGGCCGGCGAGCTCGCGGATCCCCCAGGGCTCGTGCGGCCGGCCCGGCGCCGCGAACAGGCGCTCGACCTCGAGGTGCCTGGCACCGGGAATGTGGCCCTGCCGCGGGTCGCAGGGGTAGCCCCCGCGGCCGCGGTACTCGTCCTCGCTGCGGACGTCGAGGATCGTCAGCTGCGGGTCGTCGAGCCGGTCGCGCAGCTCCTCCCAGGTGGGGACCGCCGCGAGCTGCGGCTCGAGCGACGTCTTCGTCTTCTGCAGCTCGACCGCGCCCAGCTCGAGCTCACCCGGCCAGGCCGCGACGCCCCCCGCCAGCACCGAGACCTGCGGATGGCCGGCGACGAGCGCCGCCTGCTGTGACGCGGCGGCGCCGACGCAGTCGCCGCGGTCGTAGAGGACGAGCCGCTCCTGGCCCGTGACGCCGTGCCGGCCGAGGCGCCGCTGCACCTCGGTGGCGAACTCGGCGACCGTCTCCCGCGTGGCGAGCGGCGGCGGCGAGCCGAGCACGAGCGGGATCGAGCCGGGCAGGTGCCCGCGCTGGTGCGCGTTCGGCCCGCGGACGTCGCCCAGGACGAGGCCGTCCTCGCCGAGGTGCTCCTGCACCCAGGCAGCGTCGACGAGCGGCGGCAGCTCAGACATCGGCGAGGAACTGCGCCAGCGCGGCGTTGAACTCGCCAGGCTGCTCGAGGTTCGGTAGGTGGCGCGCGCCGGCGAAGGCGCGGAACCGTCCATGCGGGGCAAGGTGGGCCTGCGATCGCGCCTCCTCGGGCGGGATGAACTGATCGCCCTCTCCCACCGCGACGAGCACTGGGCCGGGGAACGCTTGCAGCGTGTCGGTGCGGTCGTCGCGGTCGCGAATCGCGGTGAGCGCCTCGAGCAGCTCATCGCTCGACCGGTCGAGCACCAGGTCACGGGCGCGCTCGACGGCGTTCTCCGACGCGTCCTCGAGGAGCAAGCGCGCGCGCTGGTTCTCCCAGAGCGCCTCGGCCCCTCCGTCGTCGATCAGCGCCTTGGTTTCGGCTCTCGCCGCGCGGCGCTCCGGCGTGTCCGCGTCCACCCGGGCGCCGACGAGGGCGAGCGCGCGGACCCGCTCCGGCGCCTGCCGGGCCAGCTCGAGCGCCGTGTAGCCACCCAGCGACGCGCCGACGGGCACGAGCTCGCCGTCCTCGTCGGCCAGGACCGACGCGGCGTACTCCGCGATCGTGCCCCCGCGGCCGTAGAGCCTCGGCGTCGCGACGTCGTACCCCTTCAGCGCCTCGAGCTGCGGCTCCCACATCCGCTCGTCGAGCGGGTACGCGTGCAGGAGGACGAGCTTCACAGCGCGGAGACGACGGCGCGCTCGGCTGCCACCCCGCGACGCTCGGAGCAGCGCTCGAGCCAGTCCGCGGTCGCCGGTCCCAGCTCTAGGCCGAAGCGATCGAGCCCGCGCAGGATCCAGGGGGCGTAGCCGATGTCGGCGAGGCCGAAGGCGCGGCCGCTTAGCCACGGCTGCGCCTCGAGCGCTCGCTCGAGCTCCGCGAGCCGCGCGTCGAGCTGCTCGCGTCCATCACCGCGGCGCGCGGCGTAGTACGCGCTCCCGAGCCGGTCGTCGAAACGCTGCAGCCAGAGCCGCCCGAGTGCGCGCTCGGCCGGGTCGGCCGGCCAGAGCGCGGGCTCCGGGTAGCGCTCCTCGAGGTACTCCATGATCACCTCGGACTCCGGGAGGACGAGCCCCTCGTCCTCCTCGTAGACCGGCACGCGGCCGGTCGAGTTCTTCTCGTAGATCCAGGCCGGCCGGTCGTCGAGGTCGATCTCGACAGCCTCGTACGCGATCCCCTTCTCGGCGAGCGCGATCCGCGCCCGGGCGGCGTACGGGCAGCGGTCGGCGGTGTAGAGCGTCGGCATGCCCTGAATCTACCCGCGCCCCGCGCCCTCGAGCCCCATCAGGTCGGCGAGCTGGCCCAGGAGCTCCTCGGCGGGCGGCAGCTCGTCGGGCGACGATGCTGTTCGCGCCACGGCACGCACCGCGGCGGGCTCGGCCCCGGTGAGGCGCGAGACGACCGTCGGGTTCGAGCCGAGCGCGACCACGTCGCCGGGCGGCAGCGGCGCGAAGTGCTCCGGCAGGGACTGGTACTCGTCGACCACGCTGCCGCGCTCGTAGAGCACGTAGCGCACGACCACCCCGTCGTCTACGCTGAGCGCGCAGACCACCGCGGCGGTCGCGTTGGACAGCTCGGAGGCGATCCGCTCCCGCGCCTTGCGGTCGCGGTCGAGGAGCTCGGCGTAGACGGCGACCCAGCCGTTGCGCGGCCCCGCGACCCGCCCGTTCGAGCCTCCGAACCGCGGCAGGTACCTGGCAAACGCGGTCTCGACGGCCTCGCGGTCGTCGGTCTGGACGTGGAGCGAGGCGTACGACGCGCCGTGCGCGTCCTGCTGCTCGAGGCGCGCGATCGGAACCGTCAGGCGCTGCGCCCACTCGGTGAAGCCGAGCCGGCGCCAGACCTCGCGGCCGACGTCGTTGCTCGTCGCGACGTCGAGCGTCAGGTGCTCGATCCCGGCGTC
>JBIOZO010000093.1:0-7395 GCA_044871215.1 Gaiellaceae bacterium
CCGCCATCAGGGGGAAGAAGGCGCCGATCAGCGCGGTCCAGCCGAGCGCGTGATGGAGGAAGGCCGCGCGCGCGAAGTACCAGCCATTCTGCTCGTGCACCAGCAGCGCGGCGCCCGAGACCGCCAGGGCGAGCGGCAAGCACAAGCGCCACGCGCGGCTGTGCAGCTTCCCGCGCAGCAAGCCGAGCTCGGCGGCCCCGGCGAGCATCATCGTCTCCGCCCACGCGCCGTGGGCAACCATGTGGATCGTGGAGTTGGTGAACAGGACCATCACCGGCCACATCAGGATCCCGAGCCCGAAGAGCAGGCTCGGCCACAGGTAGGCGCGCCAGGCCCGCGCGTCCCAGACCTCCGCGCCGACGATCGCGCGCGCGAGCAGGCAGAGCGCCAGCAACAGGAAGCCGGTCGCGAACAGCCAGTGGACGTGCTCAGCGGGCGGCTGCATCCTCGAGGTCCTCGATCAGGCCGGGCGCGATCAGGAGCGCAAACGCAATCCCGACGCCGATCACGAGCAGCGGCGGCTCGACGAGCAGCCACCAGAAACCCTGCCCGTGCGGGTGCAGGACGGTGAGGCGATAGGGCTGCAAGAAGGCCCACGCCACGCCTCCCAGCATCGTCAGCGGCCCCAGCACGCCGACGAGCCGGGCTCTGGCCGAGCGGGAGCGCGCAAGCGCTTGCTCGGAGATGAGTTGTGTGCTCATTCCACCTCCCCAGGTCGGGACGACACGGTCCCGCGGGCTCTGGGCGTTGTCCGCGGGCTACGCGGGCAGAGGCGGAGGTCGGCTCTCGAAGGCGAGGCCGAAGAGCTCTCTCGGGGCGGGCGACGCTGGACGCGGGTGGGCCGCAGGCGGCAGCTCGCCGCGGTGCGCGATCCCCTGCGCCCGGGCGCAGGTGTCCTGCGCGTAGCGCTCGTACTCACGCAGCCACGAGGCAACCGCGCCCCACGCGACCGCGACGAGGACTGCCAGCACCGCGAAGACGGGCAGCGCCGAAGTGTGCAGCCACGGCGCGAAAAGCGGCCAGCGCCCCGAGGCGGCCTGCTCGGCGTCGGCCTGCAAGAGGTAGATCGTCGAGGTCGTGAGGAAGGCCAGCGCCCAGAGCCGTGGTGAGAGGTCGAAGCGCAAGCGGGGCCGCGGCGCCGCGTCCTTGCCGACGGTCGCGAGCACGCGCCGCGCCGTCCGCGCGGCCACGTGCGCACGGACGAACCTCCAGGCCAGGCGGGCGAGCAGCAGCGCAACTCCGAGCTTCACGGCGGCCAGGAGGAACGGGTAGTACTCCGCGCCCGAGTACGACGACGAGCGGACGTGCTGCCCGACGTTGAGCCGGTGCGTCAGGCTGCGGCCGGTCAGCTCCGCGATCAGCGCGAGCAGCGCGAAGGCCAGTCCGGCCGAAAAGCGCTGGTGCCGCCGGGCACGCTGCATGGCGTAAAGACTAGCCCAGTAGCGTGAGATTCCAGCGGGGCTGCGAGGGACGGTCGAAGCCGAGCAGGAGGATGCGCTGCCACTGACCAAGGCAGAGCTGGCCGTCCGCGAACGGGATCTGCTCGACGCGGGGCCCGAGCAACATGCACAGCATCCGCTCGCGCTCGGCCTGTTCCTGGGGAACGAGCCGGCTCAGCAGCTCCTCCAGGTCGGTGAAGAACCCGGACTCGCGCTCCTGCACGCGCACGAGCGCGACCTCGTCGAGCGGCGAGACGTACGCGATCCCGCTGTCGCCGCCGAACGAGGAGAGCTCGCGCCGCACCTCGTTCGTGATGTCGAGCACCGTCAGGGACGGCAGCGCCGAGGCGATCGAGTACGGAACCTCGACGCTCGTCATGCGGGGGTCGTTACCTCCCGCGGAAGCCTGAAACTGACGTTCTCCCGGGCGACCTCGATCTCGCCGAGCTCGTCGTAGCCGAACGAGGCGAGGCCGCGCAGGACGAGCGCGACGAGCTCCTCCGGCGTCGAGGCGCCGGCCGTCACGCCCACGGTTTCGTGCCCGGCCAGCAGGTCCGGGTCGATGCCGCTCTCGCCGTCGATCAGCAGCGCCGTCGCGCCGTGCCGCTGCGCGACCTCGACCAGCCGGCTGGCGTTCGAGCTCGTCTCGGAGCCGATCACCAGGATCAGCGTGGCGCCCTGCTTCGCCAGTTCCTTCACCGCGTCCTGGCGGTTCTGGGTCGCGTAGCAGATGTCGTCCGCGGCAGGCCGCTTCAGGTCGCCGAAGCGCTCGCCGAGCGCGTTGACGGTCTCGGCGACGTCGTCGAGCGAGAGCGTGGTCTGGGTGATGACCGCGACCGGCTTCCCGTCGGTCTCGAGCTTGGCCGCGTCCTCGGGCGACTCGATCACCACGGTCGCCTCCGGGCGCTCGCCGCGCGTCCCGATCACCTCGACGTGGTCGGCGTGTCCGACGAGCGCGACCAGGTGTCCGCTGTCGGCGTAGCGACGCGCCTCGGCGTGCACCTTCGAGACGAGCGGACAGACGGCGTCCACGACGCGCAGGCCGCGGGCCTCGCAGTTCGCCCGCACCGAGGGAGCGACGCCGTGCGCGGAGAGCACGCAGATCGCGCCGGCCGGGATCTCGTTCTCGTGGTCGACGAAGACCGCGCCGAGTCCCTCGAGCCGCCTGACGACGTGCTCGTTGTGGACGATCTGGTGTCGGACGTAGACCGGCGCGCCGTGCTGTTCCAGCAGGATCTCGACGATCTCGATCGCGCGGTCGACGCCGGCACAGAACGAGCGCGGCGCGGCGAGCAGCACCTGGCCTATCGCGACCACCCCTTCGCCGCGTCGCCGAGCCTGCCGAGCGCGCGTTGCGCGTCGGACGCCGTGCGCAGGAAACCGCGCGGCGACCGCACAAACGCCCGCGCGAGGCCGGCCCAGTCGTAGGCGCCGTCGGCCTTGACGCCGCCGGCGATCGAATCGAGCGGACGCGACGGCGTGTCGCTGATCGCCCGCAGGACGCCCTGCAGCCGCCCACTGCGGGCGAGCGCACCGCTCTCGAGGTCGGCCGCGTCGGCACCGGTGCGCTCGTGCAGCGCCCGCCGCTCGGCGGGGTCGTCCACGATCGCCTCGGCGGCGAGGATCGTCACCGGCTCCGCGCCGGCGACGCCCATCGGCCCGTCGTCCCAGAGCACCGCGCCCTCGACGTCGACGACTTTCGTCGCGTCGACCACGGTGCCCGGAGCGAGGCCGTCCCGCAAAGCTCCAGCCAACCCGAACGAAACTAGCGGCCCATCGGGCAGGCCGTTCCGCGCGCCGAGCCCGACCAGGGCGGAGCGGGCGCCCGAGCGGCGGGCGACCCGCTGCTCCGCGGCGGTTGCGCAGGCAAGGGTCACCCGGTTAGCGTCCATGCCGCGCTGCGGACGGTCTCCCTGACGCTGCCCGTCGCCTCGAAGGCGGCAGACGGCTCGAAGCCTGAGTGGATCGCGCAGTGCTCGCAGCGCGAGTCGTTGCCGGGGCCGTAGTCCTCCCATTCGATCCCGTCGAGCAGCGCCTCGTAGGTCGGGAAGATGCCGTCGGTAAGCAGGTAGCACGGGCCCTTCCAGCCGTACGGGTTGCGTGTGATCGAGCCCCACGGCGCGCACGCCAGCTTGCGCTCGCCCGTGAGGAAATCCTGGTAGATCGGGCTGGCCAGCCAGCGGTAGCCCTTGCGCCGGGCAGCCGAGCGGATGATCCGGAACTTCTCCTCGTGCTCGTCGCGCGTCATCGTCAGCGCAGGGTCGATCTGCGAGTACTGGTAGCCCGGCGCGACCAGCATCCCGTCGATGCCGACGTCGTCGGTGAGGTAGCCCATCATCTCGACGATCTCGAGCGGATCCGTCTCCTTGAAGATCGTGGTGTTCGTGGTGACGCGGAATCCGTGCTCGCGGGCCTGTTTGATCGCGTCGACCGCGATGTCCCAGAGGCCGGGGTAGTCGCAGATGTAGTCGTGGATCTCGCGCATGCCGTCCAGATGTACGACGAAGGTCAGCCGCTTGCTCGGCTCGAAGACGTCGAGAAACTGCTCCAGCCGGAGCGCGTTCGTGCAGAGCTCGATGTTCTTGTTCAGCGTCAGGAAGCCCTCGACGACCTCCTCGATCCCCTTGTAGACGAGCGGCTCGCCGCCGCAGATCGAGACGACCGGCGCCGGGCACTGGACGCCTGCATCGATGCACTCCTCGACCGACAGGCGCGCCTTGTTCGACTCGTACTCGCGGATCTTCCCGCAGCCGATGCAGGCGATGTTGCACGCGAGGGTCGGCTCCAGCATCAGAACAAGCGGATAGCGCTCGCCCTTGCGCTGCTGCTGCGCCACGTACTTCGCGATCTGGACGGTCGGGGCGAGCGGAAACTTCATCGACTGAGCCTTTCTCGTAGACGGCCTAGGGCGAGCAACGGAAAGTGGAGACGGTACAGGTGATAGCGAATCATGAAGTCGAGCGGAAAGCCTGTGCCGGTGAACTGTTGCTCGTCCCAGTCACCGTTCGGTCGTTGTGCGATGCATAGCCAGTCTGCCGCACGGCGGGCGGCGTCCGACGAGGCCTCGCCGGCAGCGACGTAGGCTAATAGCGCCCATGCCGTTTGGGAAGGTGTCCCGGCCCCGCGGCCGCGCCAGGAGTTGTCGGCATAGGAGCGGATGTCCTCGCCGAAGCTGCCGTCCGTGTTCTGCACCGAGTCGAGCCACGCGACGGCGCGCGTGAACGCCGGGTGGCCAGGCTCGACGCCGCACGCCTCGAGCGCCGGCAGTGCCGCGCCCGTGCCGTAGACGTGGTTGACGCCCCAACGCCCGAACCAGGAGCCGTCGGCTTCCTGCTCGCGCAGCAGCCAGTCGAGCCCTCGGCGAACCTCGTCGTCGAAGCCTGGCTCTGGCGCCAAGGCCTCGAGCGCGTGGGCTGTGACGTCGGCGCTCGGCTCGTCGGTCACCTTGCCGAAGTCGCAGAACGGGAGCTTGTAGAGCCAGTGGGCCTCGTTGTCGACGTCGAAGGCGCCCCAGCCGCCGCTGCGCGACTGCATGCCAGCCGTCCACGCGAGCCCGCGGTCGACGGCCTCGTGGCCGCGGTGGCAGCGGCGCAGAGCGAGAGCGACCACGGCCGTGTCGTCGACGTCCGGGTACAGGTCGTTCTCGAACTCGAAAGCCCACCCACCGGGCGCCAGGTCCGGCTTGCGGACGGCCCAGTCGCCGGCCACCGTGACCTCCTCCCGCAGCAGCCAGTCGGCGGCGCTCACCAGCGCTGGGTGCTCCGGGCCGAGGCCGGCGTCGCGCAGCGCGAGCACGGCGAGACCGGTGTCCCACACCGGCGACTGGCACGCCTCGGGGCGCAGCCGGTCGCCTTCGTCGATCGTGAACACCTTCCAGCCCTCGACCGCCCGGCGCAGGGTCTCGTCCTCGAAGCCGTGACCGAGCGCGGCGAGCATCAGGATCGACCAGACCCAGGGCGGCTGGATCCCGCCCCACGAGCCGTCGGCCTCCTGGTGGGCGCGCACCCAACGCTCGGCCTCGCGCAGTGCGGCGCGGCGTAGCGGCCCCGGCGGCACTGGAGCGCGTGTCCGGCCCGGCTTCGCGCCGATCTCGCGCAGGTCGATCTCCGCGTCCCGCACCGGCCGCAGCGCCCGGCAGGCGGCGAGCGGGACGAACGTGCCCCGCGCCCAGCACGCGAAGTTGTAGATCGAGAACGGCGCGCCCGGCGGGAAGAGCACGAGCTCGACGGGGATCGGCGTCACGCGCTGCCACGGCCACTGTCCGAGCAGCGCGAGGAAGCACTTCGTGAAGATCCGCGTCTTCAGGATCCCACCGCGCGACCGGATGAACTCGCGTGCCCGCGGGCCGGGATCGACACCGGCGAGCGTGAGCGCCGCGTAGGCCTCGACGGTGGTCGAGAGGTCGCCCGGGCCGTCGAACCAGATCGCCCACGTGCCGTCCTCGCGCTGCCGCGCGAGCAGCTCGTTGGCGATCTTGCGGTCGAGCTCGGGCGTGCGCAGGCCGAGGACGTGATGCCAGAAGAGGTGCTGCGCGGTCATGGTCACGTTCGATTCGAGCTCGCCGACCCAGTAGCCGTCGGGGTGCTGGAGCTCGAGCAGCCGGCTCGTGGCGGCGTCGATTGCGGCATCGAGGCGGGTCTCGACGGCGACGCTCACGCGGCCACCTCCTGACGTTGCGCGGTCAGCGCGCGAGCGGCCGCACGGCCGCTGCGGATCGCGCCTTCCATCGTCGCGGGCCAGCCGGTCCCGGTCCACGCGCCTGCCCGCGTGACGTTTGGCCGCGCCGTGCGCGGGCCGGGGCGCTCCGCCTCGCTGCCCGGCCGAACGGCGATCGTCGCGGCCGGCTCGCGGCTGACGCGCGACCACAGCAGCTCCGCATCGCCCAGCCGGCCGGTCAGCTCCGAGGCGATCCGCCCGACCAGCTCGCGGCCCCGCAGCTTCATCAGCTCCGGCGCGCCGGAGGAGACGACGGTCAGGTACTGGCCTCGCTCGGGCGGCTCGCCGGTCAGCGCGCCGCGATCGAACACCCAGTGCGCGTCGCTGTCGAGCAGCGCGGCCAGCGGCGAGCCGAGCAGCCGCCGGTCGAACCAGAGGTGGACGCTGACGATCGGCGAGTCCTCGAGCCGCGGCTCTGGCTCGCCGAGCAGCCGGGCGCTCTCGCGCGGCGGCACCGCGACGACCACCGCGGCCGCGTCGAGCTCGTCGAGGCTCTCGACCCGCGCGTTCAGGAGCACCGTCGCGCCCGCGGACTCGAGCGCTCGACCGGCCGCGTCGCCGTGCATCTCGCCGAGCGGCCGAATCGGAAGCAGCAGGTCGGAGTCGCTTCGCTCACCGAGCAGCGCCGTGCGCACCGTGAAGTCGCCGGCCTCGGCGCTCGCCTCGTCGCTGCGCAGGTTGAGCGCCGGCCTGATGAACACGTCCCAGAAGCGGTCGATCGCCCGCTGTGACTGGCCCCGCGCACGCAGCGCGTCGGCGAACGTGGCGCCGCGGCTGTCACCCCAGCGCGCGAGCGCACCGAGGATCCGCAGCCGCTCGCCGAGCGAGACGTGCTGGTATCGCAGCAGCGCGATCGCAGAGGGAGAAATCGATGCGCCGCGGCCGCGTTCGTCGAGCACGGGCAGCTCGAGCGGCACGCGGCCGACGGAGCCGGACTCGCCGACGCGGTCGAGGAAGCGCAGGTACTCCGTGAAGCAGCCGAGCGCGATGTGTTGTCCGTTGTCAGGCGGTGGCTCGGGGTCTCCCTCGCGGCGCGGCAGCGTCTGCACCGCACCGCCCAGTGTCGGTCGCGACTCGTGCAGCGTCACCTCGTGCCCTCCGTCGACGAGGTCCAGCGCCGCGCTCAGACCGGCGAGCCCCCCGCCCACCACGGCCACCCTCATCGCAGCAGTCCCGAGCCCATGATCCGGAGCTTCGTGAAGGACGAGAGCCGCACGGAGCCGTCGAAGACGTCGAAGCC